>CAYVAL010000048.1:0-5765 GCA_964449395.1 uncultured Gammaproteobacteria bacterium
TGCTCACATGCCCCTACAGCAGTCTGTTGCCACTTTGCTATTCGACTAACTGAATAAGGATCTCGTCTCTTAACTACAACTCTTCGAGAGATTAATGGCGAAAAACTCCTTACCCCTAGTTCCGTAGATTTTTGAATGGCAAAATTGAATGGGTCATTTTTTATTAGCGACTGACCTAAATCTATATCAATCCCTTCTCTTGGAGAAGGTTGAAAAATTTCAAGTAGTTCAATATTGAAAGACTTCTTATCTACTTCCTTAACCTCTGCCAAGGCAGAGTTGCCACTACCATCAAAAACAATAAATCTATCTCCAGCTTTTTTTCTAAGTACATTAATTTCGTGATGAAAGTCTTTCTTATTCAAAGAGATAATCTCACCTTGAGTATAAGGGTGATTGAGGAAAGTTCTCGTTAGATTGGTGTGATTCATAAAATATATATTAAAACATGGAGCTTATTTAGGGTGTATTGAATATTTAACAATCACATGTCTAGTTATATTTGAATAACAGAAAATAAAGGATAGAAAACAGTTTTCTATTTATTAATTAAAATTGTTGAAAGATAAATTTTGTTGAGTATTATTCATATTCCTTTTAGAAAATACTACTGACTGATATTTAACCAAGTGACTCAAAACAAAAAAAAGAAATTCAACGGCGAAGGCAAACAGCTTGGAGGTCAGGTTTCTAAAAGCATGCGTAAATATTTCAAAGAACTTGATGGTGAGAAACCAACCGATATTTATAATATGGTTCTAAAAGAAGTGGAGTTACCTTTATTAGAAATTGTCATGAAAGAATGTAATGACAACCAATCTGAAGCTAGCAAAATTCTAGGTATAAATAGAGGTACTTTAAGAACCAAATTAAAAGAACACAAATTACTCTAGTTTATAAATGGCGCCAATTGCCAATCAGAAAATTAAAAGAGCGTTAGTTAGCGTCTCAAACAAAGAAGGTATTGTTGATCTTTGTTCTGCTTTGTCTAGGAATTTTGGTATTGAAATAATATCAACCTGAGGAACGCTTAAGACATTATTAGATGCGGGTATCGAAGCTATAGATATTTCTAAACATACAGGATTTCCTGAGATTATGGATGGAAGAGTCAAAACACTCCATCCTAAAGTTCATGGAGGTATTCTTTCTCGAAGAGAAATCGATCAACAGATCATGACTGAAAATGGGATAAAAGAAATAGATCTAGTGGTAGTTAATCTCTATCCCTTCATTGAAACAGTATCAAAAGAAGGAACTACCTTAGAAACTGCTATAGAGAATATTGATATTGGTGGACCCAGTATGGTCAGGTCGGCGGCTAAGAATAATCTTTACGTGGGCGTTGTCGTTGAGCCTACCGACTACCAAGATGTCATTGCCGAAATGACAGATAATGAGGGTGCATTATCTCTTGAGACTAGAAGAGAGCTTGCCGCAAAAGCTTTCAGTCATACTGCAAACTATGATTCTGCGATATCTAATTATTTGAATCAACAAGAAGACAAGAAGCCTAAATATCTTTTTGGAAAATATGAGCTTAAGCAAGAACTCAGATACGGAGAAAATCCACATCAATCTGCAGCCTTTTATGCTAATACCAGTGCTTCTAAAGACAGCAATATTGCTTCGGCTAAACAAATACAAGGAAAAGAACTTTCCTATAATAATATTGCAGATACCGATGCTGCCTATGAGTGCGTAAAAACATTCTCCGACCCGGCTTGTGTAATAGTTAAACATGCAAATCCCTGCGGTATTGCTCTTGGAGCTTCGATATTAGAGGCTTATGAGAAAGCATTTGCCTCTGATGAGACTTCTGCGTTTGGGGGAATAATAGCTTTCAATAAGCCCTTAGATGAACCAACTGCTAGTAAGATAATTGAGAATCAGTTTGTAGAAGTAATTATTGCACCTGGTGTAAATGAAGAAGCACAAAACATACTATCCACGAAAGAGAATATTAGACTTCTCAACACTGAAACCTTAGGTAAACCGGATACTGGTTCCAAGCTATTAAGTGTAAATGGTGGGTTATTATTACAAGATAATGATATAGCTGTACTTTCAAAACAAGATATAAAAGTAGTATCTGAACGTAAACCGACTGATGAAGAAATAGATAATTGTCTATTTGCCTGGAAGGTTTGTAAATTTGTTAAGTCAAACGCGATTGTTTATACGAAAAATAATCAAACTATAGGCATAGGTGCGGGGCAGATGAGTAGAATTGATAGTGCTCAAATTGCTGCATCAAAAGCTCTTGAAAGAGGCTTTGAAACTGCAGGCTGCTGTATGGCATCAGATGCATTTTTTCCCTTTAGAGACGGGATAGATGCTGCTGCAAAAATTGGCATAACTTCAGTAATACAGCCAGGTGGCTCTATGCGCGATCAAGAAGTCATAGATGCGGCAAATGAGGCCGGCATGACAATGCTTTTTACAGGCATAAGACACTTCAGACATTAATCCATGAAGGTCTTAATAGTTGGATCTGGTGGAAGAGAACATGCACTGTCGTGGAAAGTATCTCAAAGTTCTAAAGTAGATAAAGTTTTTGTTGCTCCCGGCAACGGCGGGACTGAATTAGAACAACATATACATAATATAAATATTCAGCCAAATGACATAGAAGCCCTTGCTCAGTTCGCAATTAAGGAAGATATTGATCTAACAATTGTTGGTCCTGAAGACCCTTTAGTGAATGGAATAACTGACCGATTTAAAGAGGAAGGTTTGCGATGCTTTGGACCATCAAAAGGAGCTGCGCAACTCGAGGGTTCAAAAGAGTTCATGAAACAGTTTCTTGAAAATCATAATATTCCAACAGCAGAATATGCAGTCTTCTCAAATTCAGATCTAGCAATAAATTACGTCAAAGAAAAAGGGTGTCCTATTGTTATCAAAGCAGATGGTCTTGCTGCAGGAAAAGGAGTCACAATAGCTTTTACAATTGAAGAAGCAAAAATAGCAATTAATGAATCATTAGAATCAGAGGTATTCGGAGATGCAGGAAAGACAATAATCATTGAAGAATTTTTAACTGGAGAAGAAGCTAGTTTTATTGTTTTGACAGATGGTGAAATAGCAATCCCCTTTGCTTCTTCCCAAGATCATAAGGCGAGAGATGATAAAGATAAAGGACCAAATACAGGCGGAATGGGAGCTTATTCACCCGCTCCAATCGTAGATAATGTTATTCATAAAAAGATTATGGACGAGGTTATTTATCCTACCCTGAGAGGTCTCAAAGAAGATGGCTTCACTTACTGCGGATTCTTATATGCAGGAATGATGATAGATTCTATGAAGAACTTAAAAGTATTGGAATTTAACTGTAGGTTTGGTGACCCTGAAACACAGCCCATTATGATGAGACTAAAATCTGACTTAGCTGATTTATGCACTAAAGCCTGCGATGATAGCCTTGAAAACTCTTCTCTAGAATGGGATGAAAGAAAAGCTCTTGGTGTAGTAATAGCTTCAGAAGGTTATCCATTCGAGTACGAGAAAAATAAAGAAATAAAGAATATTCCCTACGAACAAGAAGATATTAAAGTTTTTCATGCGGGTACTAAATATGAAGATGGAAAAATCAAATCGAATGGGGGAAGGGTATTGTGTGTTACTGCTTTAGGAAATTCAGTACAATCAGCGCAAGTTAAAGCCTATGATGCAATTACTAAAATTCAATGGGATGATGCCTATTACAGAAAAGACATAGGATATAGGGCCGTAGAAAGAGAAAAAAATGAACTTACTTGATCAAATAATTTCAGAAATAGATAAAGGAATTAAATTTTCAGTTCATAACTATCAAAAGGAATCAAGAGAATACCCAGCCAAAGAGGTTATAGCAGATGATTTAACTGAGATTCAAAGAAATCATTCAGCTAATTTAATGAGAGTTAATCATTCTGGTGAGGTGGCAGCTCAAGGACTTTACCGAGGTCAAGCGATGACTGCTAGACTTGAAGGTACTAGAACAAAAATGGATCATGCAGCTCAAGAAGAGCTAGATCACCTCTCTTGGTGCAATCAAAGATTAGAAGAACTTAATGATAAACCAAGCATTCTTAATCCTATATGGTACGGATTATCCTTTGGTATGGGAGCTATAGCAGGAGCTGCTGGAGATAAATGGAGTCTTGGCTTTGTTCATGAAACAGAAGATCAAGTTGTAATTCATCTTGAAGAGCATTTAAAAAGACTATCTTCTAATGATAAGAAAACTATTGCGATTCTAGAACAGATGAGAATAGATGAAGCAAAGCACAGTCAAGATGCATTAGATTCAGGGGCTGAAAACCTTCCAGAGGGAGTAAAAAAATTAATGGCTGTTATTGCAAAAGTCATGACTAAATCAAGTTACTATATTTAGTGTCGATAAATTTTCAAATTACTTATTGATAATTAAATACACACAGGTATAGTTGCGCGCGTAGCAATAATGCTACGGTTTTTAGAAAAGGAAAATATGAATATATACGTTGGAAACATTGCCTGGAGCACATCTGAGGAAGAATTAGAAGCTCATTTTGCTCAATATGGAAACGTCAACGCAGTCAGGATAATCACAGAAGGTCACTCAGGTAGATCGAAAGGTTTCGGATTTGTAGAGATGGAATCAAAAGAAGCAGGTCAAGCAGCTATAGAAGCACTTGATGGAACTGATTTTGGTGGAAGAGACTTAAGAGTCAACGAAGCTAAACCTAGAGATTAGTTTTATAAGAAGGAATGTTCATTCCTTCTATTTCAAAAAATAATAAGATAGAGCTGAGATATAATCTTGGCTCTATTTTTATTTTAAAATTGGTTTTTAAATAAATCTGTTAAGAAAAAAATAATTTCTTTAATTCTTGTCCTGGGTCATCTGCTCTCATGAAGGATTCACCTACTAGAAAATTAAGTACCTGATAAGATAAGATCTTATCAATATCTTCTTTAGTCTGAATTCCACTTTCTGTAACTACTAATTTATCTTTTATTCCAGCAGAAAGTGCTTTTGTTACTTCTAAATCAACTTCAAAAGTACTTAGATTTCTATTATTTATACCTACGAGAGGAAATTCCATAGGCATGATCCGCTCAAGTTCTTCTTGATTATGAATTTCTACTAAAATATCTAAACCAAGCTCCTCGGCGATATTCTTATATTCCAATAGTTGACTATCAGATAAAGCAGAGACGATTAGTAAGATGCAATCTGCACCATACAACTTACTTTGATAAATTTGATACTTATCAACAATAAAGTCCTTTCTTAATAAAGGGATGTTAACCTCAGCCCTGATACTCTTGAGATAATCTAACGAACCTTGAAAGAATTGTTCATCTGTTAAGACGCTTAAGCAAGTTGCACCATTTAATTCGTATTGCTTTGCAATTTTTGTTGGAGAAAAATCTTCTCTAATTATGCCTTTACTAGGAGAAGCTTTTTTTATTTCCGCTATTACTGAGATTAACCCTTTATCATTCCTTTCTCTAATGGAACTGATGAATCCTTTTGCAGGTAAAATATCTTCTAGTCTCGATTTGATTTCGTCTAGATTGAGTAAAGATTTCTGTTTCTTTACTACCTCAACTTTTGAACTTAAAATTTTGTCCAGGTAACTAGCCATTACAATTTAGTAGAAAACTCGACCAGTTGGTTTAGTTTTTTAATTCCTCCACCCTCTTTTATACAGTCTTTAGCCAGTTCTACACCTGAATCAAGGGAATCGGCAATATCCGAAATATAAAGTGCAGCTCCAGCTGTCATAGCA
>CAYVAL010000049.1:0-5727 GCA_964449395.1 uncultured Gammaproteobacteria bacterium
ATTATGTCATGGGTGATCGATCTTTTGATGAACAGGCAACTGAGGCTGAAAAGCAGCAGATGGCTGACATTGTTGAACAAGCAATGAAAGATGGTGCGGTTGGATTCTCTACTAATCGTTACGAGCCACATAAGGCTCCCGACGGTCGTGCAATTCCAGGAACCTATGCCGAGTGTTCTGAACTTCTAGAGATTGCAAAGGTTGTAGGGCCTCGTGATGGTTTGATGCAACTTGTTGGAGCAGATGCCGAGGTAATGAGATCGATTGCTGAAACAGAAGGAAGCAGGGTCTTATTCAGCTATGGCTGTTCAGGTGAAGAAGGTTCCGGAACTAAGGCTGCAACCCATCTTGACGAAATGAACTCAGAAGGACGCAACATCACTGCTACTTCTCATACACGCGGTTCAGGTTACATGTTTGGTCTTCAATCAGGTCTGCCTGTAGAAGGTCTCACTTGGGATAAATTGCGAGCAAAAGATTTTGAAGGAAGATTGGAAGCCATAAATGATGAGACTTTCTGTAGCGCTTTGGTTGCAGAAGCCCGAGAACCGAAATCATGTGGTATTCCGCTGCAGAAAGTCTACTTTCTAGGCTTCGATGAGGCACCAGAACATAACTCTGCTCAAAATTTGATTGAGTTATCAAAATCTGCAGGGGAACACTGGTCTGAAACTTTCTTACGCCTATCAAGAGACAGTAATGGTCGCGGCCTTTTCAACTGGCGTATGTTTGCCGGCAATCTGAAAGAGCAAGGTGACCTTTTTTCCAGCGAAAATCTAATTCCCGGACTTGGTGATGTTGGAGCACATGTTTCTCAGATTATGGATGGAGGCTGGGCTAGTTTCATGCTTTCTTATTATGTGCGTGAGACAGGTGTATTCACACTTCCTGAGGCCATAAAACGAATGACAGCAGATCCAGCAGCGGTTATAGGTCTCAAAGATAGAGGTGTTCTAAAAACCGGAATGAAAGCAGACATTAATGTGTTTAGCCCAGACGAAGTGACTGAGTTACAGCCTGTATTAGTAAATGACTTTCCTGGTGATGCGCCACGATATATCCAGAAGTCACGTGGCTTTAAAGCAACAATCGTCAATGGCCAAGTCAATGTCCTCGACGGGGAGCCTACTAGTGCTCGTGCAGGTCAAGTACTTCGACATTAAGAAATTACTTTCCTTATTAAAATAATTGATAAGAGAATTGATTACGATCGCCTTAAGGTACTCTTCCTAATAGAAATTAGTAGACTCAAATTCATAGGTTTATAATGAATCTATGAATTCTGCTGACGCACTACTAAAAACTTTAATTGCCAATGGTTTAGAAGTTGTTTTTGCCAATCCTGGCACATCAGAAATGCATTTGGTTGCAGCAATAGATCACCACCCAGAAATAAGACCTGTGTTAGGTTTATTTGAAGGAGTCGTAACTGGTGCAGCCGATGGTTATGCAAGAGTCACAGGCAAAGCAGCAGCTAATTTATTGCACTTAGGACCTGGTCTTGGGAATGGGTTTGCAAATATTCATAATGCGAGAAAAGCTAAAACTCCCATGCTCAATATTGTTGGAGATCACGCAACATATCACCTTAAATACGATGCTCCACTCACTTCGGACTTGGATGGTCTAGCAAAAGCCGCATCAAATTGGGTCGGTAGAAGTTCATCTCCTGATGATCTTTCTGCCTTAGGGAGCCAAGCCTGGTCAGAGGCACACAAATTTCCAGGTCAAATTGCCACAATGCTTGTACCTGCAGATTGTGCTTGGGGAGAAACAGATAAACTTGGTCCCGTAATTGAAATTCCTGAACCTCCTAAAGTTGATGATAAAGAAATAGACAAAGCATTTAATGCACTCTCTAAAAGCAATAATGCATTACTTTTTCTGGGTGGTGATTTTCTTGATGAAGAATCAGTCAATCTAGCAGGTAAAATTGCTACAGCTGCCAACTGCAGATTAGCTACAGATACATTTGTAAAAAAACACAGAAGAGGTAGAGGGATTACAAAAATAGAGCCTATCCCCTATTTTGCTGAAATGGCAGAAGAGTATCTTAAAGGAATAGATACCATAGTGTTCATAGGCACCAAACCACCGGTTTCCTTTTTTGCCTATCCTGGAAAGAAAAGTTATTTATCTCCTGAAGAAGCAGCCCTGATTGAATTATGCTCTCCGTTTCAAGACGGCAAATACGCCTTATATGCGCTAAATGAATTGTTCAAAGGATCTAAGATAGACGAAAGATTTATGCCCAATGAAGATATAAGCATGCCGAGTTCGGGTAAGCTGGGTCCGGAAAATATTGGCCCTATATTTACAAGCCTACTACCAGAGGAAACCATAGTATGTGATGAAGCGGCAACATCAGGTTTCTTTGTAACACCACATGCTTGGAATGCAAAACCTTTGGATTGGCTTGCCCTTACTGGGGGATCTATAGGTCAAGGACTGCCCCTGGCAACCGGTGCAGCCATTGGAGCTCCAGATAGACCAGTTGTTTGTTTACATGGAGACGGAGGAGCTATGTATACGGTTCAATCTCTGTGGACTCAAGCCAGAGAATCTTTAAACGTTACAAATATAATATTTTCAAATCGATCCTATGCTATTTTAAAAGTGGAGCTAGATAGAGTGGGTGCTCTAGGAACAGGAGAACGGGCTGCATCGATGTTTTCATTAGATGATCCCGCGATAAGCTGGCCTTCCTTAGCAGAATCTCTTGGGGTAACTGGCTACAATACGACGACAGTAGAAGAATTTAAAAAAGCTTTATCAGACAGCTTGGCTTCCGAAGGGCCCAGTCTTATTGAGGTAGTGATTTAAAGCTACTTCTTAATAAATTTAGTCCAAGTATCAATTGGCCTTCGATCAGTTCTTAAGCTATTAATGGGTGCCTCGGGGTCTCTATAACCAATAGCCATGCCACAAAATAACATTTCCTCTTCCGGAGCTTCAACAAAAGCAGTAACACTTTCTTGTTTCATGGCCCATGCTTCTTGAGGGCATGTGTCCAAACCTGCCTCTCGCGCTAAAAGCATAAATGTTTGAAGAAACATACCTAAATCTGACCACTGGGGGGTTCCCATTTGTCTGTCTACGTAGCAGAAAAAAGCAGCCGGTGCTCCAAAGAAATCATAATTTCTTAGCATCTGTTTAAATCTACCCTCTTTATCTTCACGACCTATATCTAATATAGAATACATTTGAACACCCACCTCGAACCTTGAAGTTTTATAAGGCTCTTTGAGATCTTCAGGATAAATAGCATACGCTGGTGTTTCCGGGTCCGACCACTCTTGCTGAAATTTGTGAAAAGAGTCCATGGCTTCATTGTTTATGACATATATTTTCCATGGTTGCAGGTTGCCCCCTGAGGCACTTCTGGAAGACTTTTCAAGGATTTCAGAAATTAATTGATCGTCTACTGGATCTTTTAAAAATTCTCTTACCGAAAGTCTCGAATCTACCGCTTCACTTACATCCATGTTTTATCCTATGTTAATTCTTTTTCCGCTGTCTCTTTTGCCCATTTGTAATTGGCTTTGCCATTTGGTGCACGCATTACTTCCTCAACAAAAAGAACTTGTTTTGGAAGTTTGTATCCAGCTAAATGCTCTCTTGTGTATGAGATTAGATCTTGCTCTTCAATTTCTTTACCTTCTTGGAAAGAAGCTAGCGCAACTACTCTTTGGCCAAATCTATCATCTTGTAGACCAACCACTAAACAATCATAAATATCATCATGTCTTTTTATGGCTTCCTCAACTTCTTCAGGATAAACCTTTTCACCGGCTGTATTTATACAGTTACTGCCTCGACCTAGAAGAGTGATGGTTCCATCAGCTTCTACTTTAGCGTAGTCACCAGGAAAACTATATCTAGTTCCTTGGAACTCTTTGAATGTTTCTGCAGATTTTTTTTCATCTTTAAAATATCCTAAAGGCACGAGTCCACTTGTTCCGATTTTTCCCATCTTGTCTGACCCGGGCTCTACTATCTCACCCTCATCAGTGATCACGATTACTCCAGGGTTTAAAACAAATTTTGCAGTCTCTGCAGGTGCATCTCTAGATGCTCTTGAAGAGCCCATACCACCCTCTGTAGAACCCATCGCATCAACCAAAACCATATCATGATGTCTCAATAAGCCTTGTTTTACTTCTGAGCTCCACATTACACCGCTAGAAATAACGGTATTAACTGACTCTAAATTATAAGGTTTACCATTAGATTCTGCAGCGTCTAAGGCATCCATTAAAGGCTTGGCGAATGCATCTCCCACAATTACGATGTTGTTAGCTTTAGTTTTTTCTACTTCTTTAAGAAGATTATCGGGATCAAAACCTAACTGAGGAAGAGTAACAACTGTTCCTCCAACTAAATGCGGAATAATCGCACCAAGCCACATACCTGTTCCATGCATTAATGGACAAGCAGGAATACTTACAGGTAAATTTCCTTCGTCAGCCAATCTTTTAACCTCATTACTAACAGATTCTAAATGTTCTTTTTCTAGTCTCTCTTGGACAGGAATGAGGCCCCATGCACCAGCTGTATTTAACATACCCATTAGATGTCCTTCATGCTGATACATAACTCCTTTGGGCATGCCTGTAGTTCCTCCGGTATAAAGCATATATATGTTCTCACCTGATCTCTCTATTCTCTCCATCGGATCAGAAGAAGAGATAGCGTGTTCATAATCTGAGGCGAAAGCCAAAGGTTCATTAGTGCCGTCATCAACTTGTATATATAACTTAACTTTGGGAAGCTTATCCTTGATTGCCTCTATTTGTTGTGAATAACATCCCTGATAAAAGACTGCTTCAGAGTCTGAGTTGTCTAAAAGATAGATGAGCTCTTCTTCTTTATACCTATAATTAACATTAATTGGCACACCCTTAATTTTAAAAACACTATATTGAGCTTCTAAGTACTCATTTGAGTTATGAAGGTAAAGCCCTACTTTTGAATCATCCCCAAGACCAGCTTCGGTTAAGGCTGTAGCTAGTCGGGCAGCTCTGTCATCGTAATCCTTCCAAGTAACTTGTTTATCGCCACATATCAAGGCGATCTTATCGGGTATTACGTCTGAATTTTTTTCCCAAACTGATGCATATTGTGCTTCCAAAATAACCTCCTATTTAATTTTGAATCCAGCTACCGTGTGCACCGTAAGGCACTCGTTGCGGGATAACTACTTCTGCAACTGGCTCTTGATCAAACTCTTGAGCATCTATAATTACAAGCTTAGACTTCCTGGTTTCTCTTTCATGGACTAAGGAAAGTATCCATCCCTCATCTTCACCAACAGCCCCAGGTTTAGGAGCAAACACAGGCTCTCCTCCTGCAACATTATTTCCTAAATGATGATCAGTTCTCTTGCCAGAATCCAAGTGATATTTGAATAAATTTTCTCCAAAGGTTAAGTCTTCCACATCTGTTTTTAACTGCATACAATAACCAAATTCAGAAGAGAGACCTATTCGATCATCATTAATTCTTGGGAAATCACATGCGCCATCATCCAATTGTTCTTCTGATACAGTCCCGTTTTCTAAATCTATAACCCAGCGCCATAATCTCGCTACTGTGGTTTCACCTCCGTAAATATCTTTGAAGCCACCGACCATTGCCTCTTGCTGTCTAGAGACATATAAAACTATCTTATTGTCTACTTCAAATGAGTTAAAACTGTGGTAAACGAAACAAGGATTTATATCAAAC
>CAYVAL010000050.1:0-5724 GCA_964449395.1 uncultured Gammaproteobacteria bacterium
AGCTCAAGTCCGCTTTAGAATCTGGTTATGCTAAAAAAACTATATCTATTTCAGATCAAAATAAACAAGAGAAACTAAACCAACAAAAGATAGATATCACACTTGACGGGTTTGAAGATCTTAAGGGTTCGGTTCACCCGGTCACTCAGACTATTAACGATATATGTGATTTCTTTGAGCGAATGGGTTTTGATATAGAATCTGGTCCTGAAGCTGAAATTGACTACTATAATTTCGAGGCTTTGAATGTCCCTGATGATCACCCAGCGAAGGATATGCATGATACCTTTTACTTAAATAATAAAGGTCTCCTTAGAACCCACACCTCACCTGTTCAAATAAGAACAATGGAAAAAGCTAAAGCACCCCATAGAATAATTTGTCCTGGTAAAGTTTATAGAAAAGATTCTGATCTTACTCATACCCCTATGTTCCATCAGATAGAAGGGCTGGTTGTTGAAGAAGGTGCCTCATTTTCTCAATTAAAAGGTTTATTGAATGATTTTTTAGAAGACTTTTTTGGTGAAGAAGTAGAACTTAGGTTTAGACCTTCTTACTTTCCTTTTACTGAGCCATCGGCAGAAGCGGATATAAGATGGAAAAAGAATTGGCTAGAAGTTCTTGGCTGTGGAATGGTTCACCCTAATGTCCTTAAAGGAGTTGGAGTAGATACAAAAAAATACAGTGGTTTTGCGTTTGGTTTGGGAGTAGAAAGAATGGCTATGCTTAAATACGATATCCCCGATCTAAGGGCTTTCTTTGATAATGATATTAGATTCTTGAATCAATTTTAAAAATGCAATTTAGTAAAAATTGGTTAAAAGAGTTTATTGATATTGATTTATCAACTCAAGAAATATGTCATCAACTTACCATGGCTGGTCTTGAGGTGGACGGGTATGAGGATATTAAGTCTAAGATTACGGGTAACGATTCTATTATTAAATTAGACATAACTCCTAATCGAGGTGACTGTTTCAGTGTGCTGGGAGTTGCCAGGGAGCTTGCAGTTATAAATAACCTAAAATTTTCCCTCCCAAAGATAAATAAGATTTCAGAATCATTTAAAGATGATATAAATTTGAAGGTTTGTAAGGATGGTCCAGTCTATTTTGGACGAACCATTAACAATATTTCTTTAAAGTCTAAAACCCTTCCTCTTATTGCTGAAAGGTTAAAACTCAGTGATCAGAAACTTATTGACCCTGTAGTAGACATAACCAACTATATACTATTAGAACTCGGACAGCCCTTGCATGCATTCGATAGGCAAAAACTCAACGGAGACATATCTGTAAGGTTAGCTAAAGAAAAAGAAAAAATAACATTATTAGATGATCAGGAATTAGAACTTGATCCTAGCTGTTTAGTTATTTCTGATGAAAAAGAAGCTGTAGCATTTGCAGGAATAATGGGAGGAAAAGCTTCTTCTGTAACCGATAAAACAAACTCAATATTTCTAGAAAGTGCTTTTTTCAAACCAAGCATAATTAGAGGTAAAGCCAGAAAGTTTGGCTTTCAGACTGATGCTTCCATTCGTTTTGAAAGAGGTGTTGATTATGAAATACAAGAATTGGCGATAAACAGAGCTTCTTCGTTATTAAACTCAACTGTAGGGGGTGAGTTTGGAAATACAATAAGTAAGACTATTAAAAATCAACTCCCTAAACACAAAAATATAGAGATAAATCTGAATAGAGCAAATCAAATTTTAGGAACAACTATTCCAAAAAAAGATGCATTAAGATTCTTTAAAGGTTTAGGTTTAAGTCCTCAATCTCAGAGTGAAAACATAGTCGTTACATCTCCTTCTTGGAGATATGATGTCGAGATTGAAGCAGATCTTATTGAAGAGCTAGCAAGACTAGAAGGATACGATTCTTTGCCGCAAGTATCTTTAAGTCCAGTTTATAAAAAAGGCAAATTAAAACCTGAATCTCTTATTTCAGATAAACTTGTATCTAAAGGTTTTAATGAAATTATTACCTATTCCTTTATTAGTGAAGAAGATAATGAAATATTTGGTCAGGAACCAAATACCTTAAAAGTTGAGAATCCTATTTCACAAAATATGGCTTTTATGAGGACAAATCTTATATCAGGCCTTGTTAATACTTGTTCATATAATCTCAATCATGGACAAGAGAATCAGAGATTGTTTGAAATTGGTAATACCTTTCATTTACGAAATAATAAAAAAGTAATCGAGACCAAGGTTGTAGCTGGACTGATGACAGGTAATTTGGCTTTAGATAATTGGAACAAAAAGTCAGATGAAGTTTCGTTTTACGATTTGAAAGGAGTTTTGTCTGATTTGACTTCTTTGTTTGATGATACTTATTCACTAGAAGACAGTACTAAAGCATTTTTACATCCAGGTATATCGGCTTCTATAAGCTATAAAAATAAGGAAGTGGGGTATATTGGAACCTTGCACCCTTCTTGTCTTGAAAACCTAGGCTTAAAAAAGAATATTTTCATTTTCTCTCTAGAAATTGACTCTTTGAAGATCAAAGCTAATTCTAAATTTAAAGATTTTTCAAAATTTCCTTCCACATCTAGAGACCTTGCTTTCTTATTTGACAGGAACATAGATGCCGAATCCATTCAAACTACTGTTAAGCAGTCCGCGGGCAAATTTTTTAAAGAGATAAGCATTTTTGATATTTATGAAGGTGAAGGAATAGATCCAAATAAAAAGAGTGTGGCTCTATCTGTTTCTTGGCAGGCTATGAAACAAACTTTACTCGATTCTGATATTGATGGAGCAGTCGATAAAATTATAAAATCTGTAAAAAAAGACCTAAATGGAGAGTTGAGGGTTTAGATGGCTACAATTACTAAAGCAGACATGGTGGAGTACTTGCATAATGAGCTGGGACTGAATAAAAGTGAGTGCAAGGTATTGATTGAGGATTTCTTTGAAGAGATTAAAGAGGCCTTAATTAGCGGAGAGGAAGTCAAGTTATCAGGTTTTGGAAATTTTGAACTTTTGAATAAGAATGAGAGGCCAGGAAGAAATCCAAAAACAGGTGAAGAAGTAACAATTAGCGCCAGAAGGGTAGTAACATTCAGGGCTGGTAATAAATTAAGAAAAAAAATAGCTACTTTTGATGGATAAAAAATATCTTTCTATCACTGAAGTTTCAGAACTCTGCAATATCAAATCGCACACCTTAAGATTTTGGGAAAAAGAATTTAAAGAACTGCAACCGGTTACTAGAAAAGGCAGTAGAAGGTATTATCAATCTAAAGATATCGAATTGATAAAACAAATTCAGTCACTTCTTTATGAAGAAGGTATGACAATTACAGGTGCAAAGAAAACTCTGCAATCTTCTAAAAAGCAAATTTCTGGAACTGGTAAGGAAGAAAAACTAGTTGAAGAACTAGAAAACCTTTTAGCTAAGATAAAATAATCGGGGCGTGGCGCAGTCTGGTAGCGCACTACACTGGGGGTGTAGTGGTCGCTGGTTCAAATCCAGCCGTCCCGACCATCTTTTTCTGTGAAAAACTCTCTTAAGTCGGTTATATTGATTACTTGTTACGTTATAGGAGGTAAAAATGACAATACAAGCAGTTACAACTTGGGAAGGTACTCCCAAAGCTTTAGAGGTTCTGGTTGAAGCTTCAAAGCAATCGGGCCCTATTCATGAATCAATGGGAGCGAAAAATCCTAGATTATGGAGAGCCGGAGCAGGAGGAAATATGGAACAAGCATATTACTCAATTGAATTTGATTCACAGGAAGCATATGGTAAATTCTCTGATGCTATGTTGAATTCTGAATGGTGGACCAATGCAATTGAATGGATTGGTGAACAACACCCAGATTTATTAAACTTAGGTACGACTATTTACTATGATGCTATTAGTTAACGACAATTTTAAAAAAAAGGAAAAAAAATAATGAATAAAATAATCTTAATTCTGAGCTTAATTCTATCTTATGGAATTTACTCAGATGAACCACTTAATAGGGGAACAACAGATGGCGCTTTCACTACTTTGATGCTTGCATCACCTGATATTGATAAGTATGTAGATACCCTGAAATCTAATACTTCAGCTTTCGCTGCCACTGGTGCATCCGATGCCGGTGTATGTATAACAAGATCAGGAAACGAATATGCTGGTCAGATGATGGTATGGAGTGCATTTCCTAGTGTTGAAGCAGCTTTAGTAGGTTCATTAAAATATGATCCTCAACAGGCTCCAGCAAGCTTTGCGCAACTTAGAGAGCCTAAGTACGGCGTTACATGGAAAGCAGCAAAACCTTGGAGACTCGATCCAGGCTATGAAAGAGTTCAAAGAGTTAATGTACCAACCGACAAACTTCAGGACTTTGTTGCCGCTATGACTGATTTAGAAAAGGCAATTATTGAGGCTGGTCATTCTGACTTCTTTAATGGAGTATTTCTTCCAATTGGAGGAGGAACACATGAAGCTCAAACGGTTATGGTTAGAAGCGCTACTCCTGATGCGTCATCTTTTGGAAAACTCTTTGATGAGTATTTTGATGGAGAAGCCTCGTGGACCGAAGAATGGTTAGCTCTTCAAGCAGTAGGAGGTACTATTATCTCTGATAGTTTTGAAGAATGTGAACAAACTTATTCCGCTAATTAATCTCATTTAGAATAAAAAAAAGGGGCTCAAGCCCCTTTTTTTAACTCTCAGTAATAAAAATCTTTCCTTCATTTAGTAGCTCCTTTCTAACAGAATCTGATATACCAAGTGAATTAAGTATTTCTTCTCCATGTTCACCTAGTTTTGGAGCTGGTCTAGATATTTCGCTGGGTGTATCTTCGAAATGTGCTGCCGGCCTTGCCTGTCTGATTTCTCCAAACCCTTCGTATTCTTCTCGAAGAATAGTCTGGTTTTGAATAATTTGCTCATGGTTCATTAACTCCATTCTATCCAGCAGAGGTGCACTGGGAACTCCTTCTTCTTGAAATCTTGATAAAATATCATTACTTTGCCATTTCTTTATTTCTTTACCTGTAATTTTCTTCCTTTCTTCAGCATTAATGACTCGGGCAGCTGATGTTGCGAACCTATCATCAGTTATAAGCTGCTGCATATTTAAAGCATTGCACATACCAGTCCACTCAGCATCAGAGACGGCTCCAGCTGTTATATATCTGT
The DNA here is from genome assembly GCA_964449395.1 of uncultured Gammaproteobacteria bacterium. Lineage (GTDB taxonomy): Bacteria > Pseudomonadota > Gammaproteobacteria > Magnimaribacterales > Magnimaribacteraceae > Magnimaribacter. Next base: position 5,146 of record CAYVAL010000050.1, read on the forward strand.
CCTTAGCCTCATAAATTAAATCCTGCGATCCTTGTAACTTTCTTACATCAAACTCATTCTCTTTAAAAACAAGTCCTGACATGCCTTCAGGCCAAAAGAATGCGATAACAGAATCTAGCATTGAAAGTTTTATGTGCTGACCTTTAGAGGTTTTTTCTCTGGCATAAAGGGCTGATGAAATTGCTTGTGCTGCTGTCAAGGAAGTCACTTTATCTGCAATAACCACTCTGAACATTTTAGGATTTCCCGTATTCCTATCTGCTTGAATATCTGTAGCACCAGAAAGAGCTTGAATTACTGGATCATAAACTCTCGATTGAGCATAAGGTCCTTTATCTCCAAAACCACTAATTGATAAATAAACTAGATTTGGATTAATTTTTTTCATATCCTCGTACCCAAAACCCATACGGTCAGTTGTGCCAGGTCTGAAGTTTTGCATCAGAACATCTGAGTCTTTTATTAATTTGATTAATATCTCCTTACCTTCTTTTGATTTAAGGTCTATAGCTAATGATTTTTTTCCTCTGTTACAAGAATAGAAAACAGGGTTCACTCCATTATGAGGCGCTGCCATGT
>CAYVAL010000051.1:0-5626 GCA_964449395.1 uncultured Gammaproteobacteria bacterium
GACGACACACAATAAGAATCTCTCGGTTTATTGAGTGCTTTAAGTGCTTTGCCCATAACTACCTCAGATTCTCCTCTCTCGTAACCTTCGGCATTATCAAAAAAATTAATACCTGCATCCAAGCATGTTCCAAACATTTTTTCAGCTAAATTTGTATCGACTTGTTTATTAAATGTGACCCAAGACCCAAATGATAATTCCGAAACTTTTAATCCCGATTTACCTAAATTTCTATATTTCATATTATCTCCCCAACAATATTTTCTTCAATATACTAATTCCCTGTTCTATCTCCTCATTAGAGATATTCAATGCAGGTGCCAACCTTAAGCAATTTGAGCCCGCAGAAACCAGAATTAAACCTTCATCATAAGCTTGGTTGAGAACATCATTTGCGCTTCTTTCTATGAGATCACACCCAATCCATAATCCTGACGATCTAATTGCCGAGAAAACTTTATTTACTTCAAATTCTGAAAGCAGCTTTAAAAATAATGATTCTTTCTCCTTCACTCCATCAAGAAATTTCTGATGACTAATTATCTCTATAACTTCATTTGCAACGGCACACGCCATGGGATTACCTCCGAAAGTAGAGCCATGTGTCCCTGGTTGCATATTTTGTCCAATCAATTTAGTGGTAAGGGTTGCTCCAATAGGAATACCGCCCCCTAATCCTTTAGCTGAAGTTACTATGTCTGGTTCTATATCATAGTCCATATAACTATAAAGTTTGCCAGTTCTTCCAACTCCACTCTGGACTTCGTCTATTATTAATAAGGCACCCTTTTTAGAGCTTTCTTCTCTAAGTTTTTTTATAAATTCCTTGCTTGCAGCATAGACACCTGCCTCTCCTTGAACTGGTTCAACAATTACCGCAGCAGTTTGATCAGTAATCAAGTCAGCTAAACTGGCCAAATCATTAAAATTTCCATGTTTTATTCCAGACATTAAAGGTTCAAATCCTTCTCTATGCATATCTGAACTTCCAAGAGATATATTTAATAACGATCGTCCATGAAATGAATTTTTGAAAGAAACAATTTCACTTCTCTTTTGACCCTTAGCAGAATGAAATTTTCTAGCTATTTTTATTGCAGCTTCATTTGCCTCTGTTCCAGAATTGCTAAAAAATATATTTTCTGCAAAAGTCAGCTCTGTTAATTTCTTAGCCAAATTAATTGCGGGCTCATTGGTTAGATAGTTACTTACATGCCAAAACTTTTTTGATTGTTCGTTTAGGGCTTTTATTAAAGCAGGGTGGGAATGTCCCAAAGAGTTGACAGCTATACCTCCTCCAAAATCAATATATTCTTTATTATCTTTGTCCCAAATCCTAGACCCTTCTGCTTTTTCAGGAATGAAGTACGCAGGAGAATAGTTAGGCAACATGACATCATCATAAATTCCTCTTAATTGATTATTTTTTGTATTTTCTTTCATTCACTGAGGTTTATTAGGCTAGACAATAGTATTATAGATACCCTTTTTATATGGTCAAAATCGAGAATAACACAGAAGAAAATACGTATCGTATATTACTTCGACCTAATCAATCTACTGACTGGAAAACAAGCCTCATTTTTATTTCTATAATTGCATTTACATGCTTAGCAATTGGCATAGGATTTGCTTTTGCGGGGGCAACAATGATTCTTCCGTTTGCAGGATTAGAAGTTATTTTTGTAGGTGTTTGTGTTTATCTAGTAATGAAGCAAACCTATAAGCAGGAAGTTATAACCCTTACACAAGAAACATTAAAAATTGAAAAGGGAGAAGGGAAGATAGATCAAGTATGGGAGTATTTTAGAATGTGGTCTTTTGTTTCAGTAGAAAGACCTCAACACCCATGGTATCCAGCACATATAGTTGTAACTTCAAAAGGAGAAAGGGTACCAATTGGAGATTTTCTTAACGAAGATGAAAAAGAGGAGCTTGTTTCTAATCTTGAACGAATAATTCAAGAATTAAAATAATCACTTTCTTTGGTTAAACCTTTTTCCAATCATGGCAGAGGTTATATTTATTTTTTGGATATCTATAGTTCCTCCCGCAATTCCCCATCCCCAAACATCTCTATATTTCCTTTCCATCCCATATTCTTTATTAAATCCATACCCCCCCATAAGCTGCATGGCAGATGCAACAACTTCTCTAGCTGTTTCATTTGAAAAACATTTTCCTACACTAGATTCAAAGATACTGGGAAAACCTTCTTGTGCATTATGTGCTGCTCTATGGATAAGAAGTCTGGATGCTTCAACTTTCATTGCCATTTCGGCAAGTTTCATTTGAACAGCCTGGAATTCTACAATTTGTTTACCAAACTGTTCTCTTTCTTGGACATATTCAACAACACTCTCTAGTGCACCAGAAGCTTGACCTAGGCACATAGTAGCATTTCCGCATCTTTCTAGATCAAAAGCTTCCATAAGCTTTTTAAAGCCACCATTAGCTTCAACAATTACGTTTTCAAGAGGCACTTCTACATTATCAAAGTAAATATCAGCTGAAGGAATACCATTCCATCCCATTAATTCTTCTTGTTGACCGAAGCTTACGCCATCTGCGTCTTTGTCTACATATACTGCGCCTATACCATTTGCACCTGGTTCATCTGACATTCTGCAATAAACAACATAACCTTCAGAATGACCTCCTCCAGAGCACCATCTTTTTGCACCGTTCAAAATAATTTTATTGTCCTTAAATTCTGCTTTTGTAGTCAGATCCGTTAAAGCAGATCCTGCATTTGGTTCAGACATGGAGACTGCTACCACAATATCTCCACTGCATACTTGAGGTATGACTTTTTGCTTTAATTCTTCTGAAGCAAAATGCTCTATAGCTTTTACAGGACCAACACAACTTTCAAAAATAGGAAATGCTACTGCAGAAGAAATCTTTGCAAACTCTTCCATGACCAGCAGAGCATCTAAGTTTGATAAACCTAATCCTCCATAATTTTCTGATACGTTAATACCTAAGAAGCCCATCTCAGAATATTTTTTTAACCAATCTTTAGAAAGAGGTTCACTAGTGTGTTCAATTGAAAGCGCAACATCATTCATTTCTTTTTGTGCGAAGTTTCTTGCTGTTTCTTGGAGCTCTCTTTGCTGCTCAGTCAGTTTAAAATCCATATTTATCTCCTAGATGATTCGGTCCATTTTTAATTGTTCTATTTCGTTTTCGCTATAGCCAAGGCTTGAGAGAATTTCAATATTATGTTCACCCAATTCAGGAGATCTAGTTCTTATTTTTCCAGGATTTTTTGAAAGCTCTACAGCCGGACCAACTACAGAATATTCTTTATCCATACTAGGATAATCCATTTTAACGAAAGAGCCTTTCTTAAGAATATGTTCTTCATTTAGTGTCTCACTTGCTTTGAGCACTTCACCAACAGGTATTCTAGATTTCTCTAATGCGATTATGGCGTCCTTCGTTGTTCTTTCGGCACACCATGCAGACATTCTATCGCTTATTAAATGACCATTTTTACCTCTACTTAAATCATCCTTAAATCTTTCATCTTCTAGCCACTCCTTTTCTCCCATCAAATCGACCCATCTCTCAAATAAGGGCCTACCAACAGTCTGAACAAGTATCCATCCATCCAGAGTTTGAAAAGTATCTGAAGGACCGGAAGTTTGTGCTCTATTCATTGAGGCAACTCTATTAACATTTAATATTTCTTGTTCTATTAAAAGACTATTGGTTGTAGTAAGAGCAGTTTGCAATAGAGAGGTCTGTACTCTTTGGCCTTTTCCTGTTTTTTGTTTTTCTATATAAGCCAATAAAGTCCCAAAGGCAGCAAGAGAAGCGCTGCAAAAGTCCACATAAGGAGCATAAGCTTTTGTAGGTTGGCCAGGATCTCCTGTCATATCCATAGCTCCAGACATTGCTTGAGCCACACCATCAAATCCAACTCGCTCAGCATAAGGCCCCGTAGTTCCAAAGGCAGTATTAGAGGTTAGTATTATTCCCGGGTTAATTAACTTTAGTTCTTCATAATCCAAACCCATAGATTTGAGGGTTTGTTCTGGTAGATTAGCAATAACTATGTCTGAGTTTTTTACAAGTTTCCTAACTATCTCCTGACCTTTTTCTTTAGTCGGGTTTAAAGTTAAACCTAATTTATTCCGATTAAGCTGAAGGAACATTGCTCCTTGTCCATCTTCACTGACTGGTGTTACATACCTGTCTTCACTACCATTGACTCTTTCAATCCTTATGACTTCAGCACCATAGTCTGCTAGTAATGCACCACAAAATGGGCCTGCTATATATCTTCCAAAGTCTAAGACTTTTACTCCTTCTAAAACTCCATTCATTAAAACCTCTTATATTTTTCCAAAAAATTCCAAATTAAATCATTGCCCCAATTAGTACTTCCATTCTTATTTTTGCAAAGATTGTTATTCATTCTATTTTGAATATTAGTATTACAAAACCCTACGCTCTCCTCTTGTCCTGGCCAAAAATGACCTCCACCTTTAACTCGGCATATCCTTACCTCATTATCATTCTTGCAGTTTTGTCTAAATGAGCAACTTACATTTTTCTTTTCTAAATCTTCTGACTCTAAATTATAAATTTTATCTTCACAATCCTGATTATTGGCCCATGAAGAGAATGTTTCATCTACGGACTCGTAAAAAAATCCATCGTATGATTTTTGTCCATTCGGAGGAGTAGTCCTATCGTGTTCTCCATATAATATCAGTAGTGGCAAAAACACATTATCTTCACAGACAGTTCCAACAGGTATTGAGCTAGACACTATTGCAGCTGCTGTTATTAAATCAGCATTTTTACAGGCAAATCTATAAACCATAGCCCCACCATTACTCATTCCAATCATATACCTTCTAGAGTCATCAGTTCGATAATCTAATGATATTTCCTCAATAACAGATCTTAAAAACCCTAAATCATCATTACACGAAGTCCAGGCACAGAAATTAAACTTTTTACATTCCGGCGGTCTAGGGTAATCAAATCTTTCTGATGAACACTTGAGGGGCTTACCTTCTCTTGGATCAGCATTACTAACAATATCATTCCAAGAGCTTACAAAGCTTTCTTGATTATTGGCATATGAAGTGAAATATGAGCCTTGAGGATATATAGCAATAATCTCTTTTTCTTCTGCCATAAGGTTGAGACCTTTAGTTGTTTCTATCTCAAATCCACTTGCAGTTCCTGAATAACCATGAAGCCCAATTAAGACCGGAAATTTTCTATCTTGTGCTTCAAAATATGAACTTGGCAAGAAAACAAGATATTCTCTATCAATACCTTCCCAAGTTTTTTTTACAGAAAAGTAGTTTTTTTCTGTCTCTTTAGTTACGAGAACTAGGGGTAGTATTAAAAGGATAAAAAGAATTTTAAATTTCATAATTCATTTGGTGCTCTTAATGATTATAATCAAGGTATGACAGATCAAGAAATACCTGAGGGCTTTAAAGAGCTCAAAATCCCTCAACCTCATATTGAAAACATGGGTCCAGGGTTTTATAAGAAAGATGACGATCAGTTATTTATGATCTTCTTTGCCAAAGAAGAGCATAGTAATTTTTACAAATCTGCACATGGGGGAGCGCTTATGGCCTTAGCTGATTTT
>CAYVAL010000052.1:0-5622 GCA_964449395.1 uncultured Gammaproteobacteria bacterium
AAAATTCAGTTCTAATGACATGATTGGCTATATTAAGGATCTCTGCAGAAAATATCCCATAACTTCAGTTGAAGATGGGTTGGACGAGGATGATTGGAGTGGTTGGACTAAATTAACTGAATCCTTGGGCTCTGAAGTTCAACTTGTAGGTGATGATTTATTCGTGACTAACCCAGACCGAATAGAAAGAGGAATAAAAGAAAAATCTGCTAATGCTGTTTTAATAAAAGTTAATCAGATTGGAACGCTATTTGAAACCTTCGAATCTGTAAAAACTTCAGTTAGCAATAATTTCAATACGGTTATTTCCCACAGATCGGGAGAGACAGAAGATACATTTATTGCTGACTTAGCTGTAAGTCTTGCTTCAGGGCAAATAAAAACAGGTGCACCATCTCGATCTGATAGAGTAGCAAAATACAATAGATTATTAATGATAGAGTCGGAGTCAGGCTTATGTATGGGCACATAAGGAAAGCTTTCTTATACCTAAAAGCACAACCCTTATTCTTCTCTTCTTGTTTAATCCTGAGTTGCCTCATAGCGGTTACACAATATCAATTTTGGTTTGGAGACTATAGCAAGGGCGACCTTAATAAGTTAAAAGACGAGATAGCTCTTGTTGAATTAGAGACCGATATTATCAAGAAGAAAAATCAAGAACTTTTAAAAGAGAAAAACAAATTAAATTCTGGTAAAGAGGCTCTAGAAGGTGCGGCTAGGATAGAATTAGGAATGATAAAGCCAGGCGAAAAGTTCTATGTTTTTAAAGATGAAACAAAGAAAGAAACACTAACTGATAATTAAATTGAAGAACCCGTTTTTTGTAATAATAGCTAGCGCATGGTCTGGTTCACGTTTCAGTTCAGATATACCTAAACAATATCAAAAAATAAATGGAAGACTAGTTCTCGATTACTCTGTCCAGGTTTTTTTATCAATTAAAGAATGTAAAAAAATAGTTATTGCGATTTCTGATTCGGATAAATTTCACTTAGATTTGAAGCAAGATAGTCGAATAGATATTATTCAAGGCGGTCTATCCCGTGCAGACTCTGTAAGAATAGCTTTTAAACATCTTGTCTCCAGTGGTTTTACTGATGATGTATTGATTCATGATGCTGCTAGACCTTGTTTAGAACTCTCCCAAGTAGAACATTTTCTTCAGCGTTTCTATTCAGCAGACTATAGCGGTATGATTTTTGCAAAACCTTCTGCTAGTACACTAAAAACTTCTTTAGATGGTCAAACTATAAGTACAACTATTGATAGATCTGAAATATGGGAAGCAGAAACCCCACAAATATTTAATTTCAAGAAACTTTATAATGCTTATGATTCACATAAAAATGATATAAGCCTACTCACAGATGAATCTTCTCTTTTTGATGAATTAGATGACCAAATAATTTTTTATGAAACTACATCTAAAAATATAAAAATCACATACAAAGAAGATTTAAAATTAGCTGAATATTTACTAAGAACTATTGAGGACTGACTCTATGCGAATTGGACAAGGATATGACGCACATCGAATAAAACCTGGACAAGGAATGATTCTCGGAGGTGTTGCAATAGAATGCGATTATTCTATTGAAGCTAATTCTGATGGAGATATCATTGTTCATGCTTTAATCGATGCCTTGCTCGGAGCTGCGGCTTACGGAGATCTTGGAACTTATTTTCCTTCCGAAGATGAAACTATGAAAGATATTTCAAGCTTTTCTATGCTATCCAGTGTTCTTAATAAACTTAAAGACGATAGTTATAAGATTATAAATATCGACTTAACATATGTAGGTCAAGTGCCTAAACTAATTACATATCGAGAAGAGATAAGAAATAACCTCTCTAAGTTTATGAATATAAATATTGAAAATATAAGCTGTAAGGCTACTACTACAGATGGTTTGGGTTTCGAAGGAAACTTAGAAGGCATATCTTGTCACTGCATTGTTCTGATCGAAAGGTAAAGAAAATTCATGTTAAAAATATTACTTTCCAATGACGACGGTTATGATGCTCCAGGCTTAAAGGTATTGTTTGACACCCTTAAAACCTTTGCAGATTTATTTGTTGTAGCTCCAGATGTGAATAATAGCGGAGCAGGATGCTCCATCACTACTAACAAGCCGATGAAAGTTACCCAACATAGTAATGGCTTCCTTTCTGTTAATGGAAAACCAGCTGACTGTGTTTATCTAGGAATTCATGAGTTGGCGCCCTGGAAACCCGATCTTGTTATTAGTGGAATCAATTTAGGGGCAAATATGGGTGAAGATCTACTTTATTCTGGTACTGTAGGAGCAGCTCTTGAGGCTAGAGGTCTGCTTTATCCTTCCATAGCCATTTCTGCTGCAGCCTTTCATCAGCCTGGTTCAAAAGATTATATGGAGCCAAATTATGATACTTCAGCTAAAGTAATCTTAGATTTATTACAAAATTATGACCTAAAAGAAATAGATTCATCAATTGTTCTCAATATTAATACGCCGAATATAAGTTTTTCAAATGATCTTGATTACAAAGTAACTTCAGTTGGTTCGTGGGGGCCCAGAAATCCTCCTCAAGTTGAAAAAGATAAAAGTGGAACAGTCACCTATTGGACAACTCATAGAGATAAGTTTTTAAAGAATAAAGAAAAATCAGATATAAAAACTTTAGAAGAGAATCTTGTTTCAATTTCACCAATTTCTCCCAATTACACAGTCAATGAGCTAATAAAACAAAACTTAACCTTAAAAAATAAATGACTTTAGATAAAGATATCCGACAAGGTCAAGGCATGACCTCTTTACGAACAAGGCAACGTCTTATAGAGCGACTAACTGAGAAAGGGATTGCAGATGTTCGGATCTTGGAGGCAATGAGAGATAGTCCGAGGCATTTATTTCTAGATGAAGCGCTTTCAACAAGAGCTTATGAAGATCTTTCCTTACCAATAGGATATCAACAAACTATTTCTCAACCTTATATAGTTGCAAGAATGACTGAATGTCTTATCACTGGTGATCGTTTAAATAATAAACCTCTTAAAAATACCTTAGAAATAGGAACCGGGTGCGGTTATCAAACTTATTTACTATCTCTTTTTTCTGTAAAAGTTACATCTGTTGAAAGAATAGAGCCTTTGCAAGAAAAGGCTAAAAAAACCCTAAAAGGGTTGAAGGTAAATAATGTTGATTTTAAGCTAGATGACGGAAATAACTTAGACAAAAAAAAATATGATGCAATTTTATCTGCAGCTGCGCCTCTAGAAGTGCCTCAAAGTTTAAAAGAACGACTTAATGTTGGGGGTAAATTGATCTTACCAGTTGGGGATAGAAACCAACAAATTCTTACTTTAATAGAAAGAGTCTCAAAAGATAAATACGTAGAAGAAAAATTAGAAGAGGTTTTATTTGTACCTTTACTGAAAGGAGTAGTTTCATAAATAGTAAAGAAAATAATACAACTTTATTCTTTAAAGGTATTGCGATGGGTGTGGCTGAGGTAATCCCTGGTATTTCAGGAGGGACTGTAGCTTTAATCTTGGGAGTATATGAAAGACTCATCAATGCCATCCATGCATTCGACTTTTCTATTGTAAGTTTGGTAAGAAAAAGAAAATTACATGAAGCTTGGCAGAAAATTGATGGTACTTTTATTCTAATACTCTTTGTGGGTATGCTGGTCTCGATTTTCGTACTCTCTTCATTTATTTTATTTTTTATTGAAGAGTACCCAACTATCTTCAAGTCTTTTCTTTCAGCTATTTTATTTTGTTCTGCCTTTTTAGAACCTCTCAAGCCAAAAATCTCTAGGTCGTTCTTAATAGGTCTTTTCATTTCTTGTATCATTTGCAGTGCTCTTTATCTTTTACCTTCAAATGAAATCATAGAAATAAAACCATGGTATTTATTCTTTTCAGGCTTTATTGCAATCACCGCTTTAGTAGTACCCGGAATTTCAGGGAGTTTTATTCTGCTTCTGATGGGTTCTTATACAGCAATGCTGCAAGCTGTTAGAGACTTAGATCTTATTATTATATCTACCTTTCTATTGGGAGCAGTTATAGGGTTATTTAGTATTGTGAGATTAATAAAGCTACTTTACGAAAGACAAAAAGATTTGTTATTAGCTATTTTTTTTGGATTGATTATTTTCTGTATTCCACTGATTTGGATAAGTAAATCTGTTGTATCTATTCCTGTAACGACCATACCCGTTTTGACTGGCATTTCACTCGGAGTGCTCTTAGTTTTGTTAATTCAGAAACTGAGGCGAAATTAACGTTCGATCAAATCAAATTTATCTTTAACTTCTTTCCAATTATCTGAATCTGGGAGAGCATCCTTTTGCTCTACTATATTTGGCCATTCCATACATAGCTCAGCATTTAATTCTATGTACTTTATTTGATCATCCGGTACTTCATCTTCGGAATAGATTGCATCAATAGGACACTCCGGTTCACACAAAGCACAGTCAATACACTCATCGGGGTTAATGACCAGCATGTTAGGGCCCTCGTAGAAACAATCTACAGGACACACTTCAACACAGTCTGTTAATTTACATTTAACACATGCATCTCCAACAATAAAAGCCATAAAGCCCATTTTATCATTTAAAGAATATTTCAGTAACCATCGTCTAGACAAAGATTGGAATTCTGTTCTAATAGTTTCTATTACTATTTAGCAAATTGGAATTAGAAAATTTAGAAAAACTTAGTGCAAATTTGGGCACACTTCTGCAGAAAAACAACATGTATTTTACTTCTGCAGAATCTTGTACAGGCGGATTATTGTCTCAATCAGTAGTCTCTGTTGCTGGAAGTTCTGCCTGGTTTGGTTGTAGCTTTATAACGTATTCAAACATCTCAAAACATAATATTCTTGGTGTCTCTAAAGCAACACTTAAGTCCTTTGGAGCAGTAAGTGAGGAGGTAGTAGGAGAGATGGTTATTGGTGCTTTAACGGAAAGTAAGGCTGATCTGGGTATTGCTATAAGTGGAATAGCAGGTCCAGGAGGCGGCACCCCAGAACGGCCTGTTGGAACGGTTTGCATAGCTTGGAAAATTAATGGGAAACCAGAAATAAAGAAAACTTTTTTGTTCCAAGGAAGTAGAAATGAGGTTCGCTATTTAACTGTAGTTAAGGCATTAGAGGAGGCTATAAGCTTATTCAAATAAAATTTAAATAATACTGTTTATTTATACAGTATTTTGTATAATGCGATAATATTCGAATTGGAGAAATATTATGGCTCAGAAAAAGGTGACAGATATAAAAGAAGTAGATAAATCGAAACAACTGGACAACGCTTTAGGTCAGATTGAAAGGCAATTTGGTTCAGGAACAGTCATGCGTATGGGTGAAAAAAGGCATGAAAAGATTCCAGCAATTCCAACTGGCTCGCTAGGCTTAGATATAGCACTGGGCATAGGCGGACTCCCAAGAGGAAGAATAGTAGAAATATATGGTCCTGAATCTTCAGGTAAAACCACTTTAACACTCGAAGTAATAGCCCAATGCCAAAAACTTGGAGGAACAGCTGCTTTTATTGATGCTGAGCACGCTTTGGATCCCATATATGCTGCAAAGCTAGGAGTAAATGTAGATGAACTTTTAGTTT
>CAYVAL010000053.1:0-5602 GCA_964449395.1 uncultured Gammaproteobacteria bacterium
TCCACACTATAAAAGCAATAGCAGCTATAGCTACTAATGCTATAGATAGGAGCATAATTAAGTTGATATCACCTTGTCTCGCACCTTCAAAAGCTTGTCCAACAGCTCGCGGGAGGCCTGCAACAATACTTGAGAATATAATAATAGAAATACCATTTCCTATACCTCTTTCAGTCACTAATTCACCTAGCCACATTAAAAATACTGTTCCTGTTACAAGTGAAGTTACAGCTACAAGTTGAAATATAAAACCTGGCTCTAGAGCTAATCCTTGATTTTGAAGACCAAGTGCCAAACCACTTGCCTGGATCAATGCCAAAAATACTGTCCCATATCTGACATAAGAAGTTCTGAGCCTTCTACCTTCTTCTCCTTCTTCTCTAAACCTTTTCTTCAATGAAGGTGTGGTACCTTCTAAGAGACTCATGATAATTGAAGCAGTTATGTAAGGCATAATATTCAAGGCCATGATGCTCATTCTTTCCAAGGCGCCCCCTGAAAACATATTAAATAGATCTAATAAAGTTCCTTGATTTTGTTGAAAGATATTAGCAAGCTTATCTGGATCTATGCCAGGTATGGGTATATGAGTTCCTATTCTGTAGATAATCACGGCCATAAAGACGAAGCGAAGTCTTTTCCATAATTCGGAAAGACCTTTATTTTGTCCTAAGGCTGATGGATTAACTGACATTGTTAGATCTCTACAGAGCCTCCCGCTTCTTCAATAAGTTTTTTTACTGACGCAGTTGTACTAATGCCTTTTAGATCCATCTTTGTACATGATTCGGTATCTAAAAAGATTTTGACTTTTTTAGTAGAGTTTTTAATTAAATCTGCATTAATAAGACTTTCTATATTAACTTCAGTTATACCGGAAGAAACTAGAGTGCTGAGCCTTAGTTGCTCAGTGTGCCTATTTTTCCTCGAGGTAAAGCCAAATTTTGGGACTCTTTTTTGAAGAGGCATTTGACCACCTTCAAATCCTATTCTTACTCTGCCACCTGAACGAGACTTAAGACCTTTATGACCTTTTCCACTTGTTTTACCAAAACCGCTTCCAGTACCTCTACCGATACGTTTACTATCCTTAACGCGCTTTGGATTAGGTTTTAATTCATTGAGTTTCATTTCTATACCTTTAATTAACTTCTAATAGATGAATAGCCCTATTAATCATCCCTCTATTTTCAGGAGTATCTTGAACTGAAACAACTTGTCCCAGCTTTGACAGACCCAAACCTCTAACAGATTGTTTCTGATAATCTTTAGAGCCAATGAGGCTCTTTTTAAGTTTAACTGTTATCTCTTTATCAGCCATTTCTAACCTCTACCTAATCTTTTCGCAACTCTTGCAGGAGATTCCATTTCTCTTAAAGCCTTAAGAGTAGCTCTAACAACATTAACAGGAGTAGTAGATCCATAACACTTTGCCAAAACATCTTTAACACCAGCAAGCTCTAGCACGGCTCTCATTGCTCCACCGGCTATGATTCCCGTTCCAGGAGCAGCAGGCTTCATGTAAACAACGGATGCTCCAAATTTAGTTTTTATAGGATATTGAATAGTGTCACCTTTCAGTTCAATACTAACCATATTTCTTCTAGCATGGTCTAAAGCTTTTTGAATTGCTATAGGCACTTCTCTTGCCTTTCCTCTTCCGAAGCCAATTTTTCCATTACCATCTCCAACAACCGTTACAGCAGTAAAACCAAAAATTCTTCCACCTTTGACAACTTTAGCTACTCTATTTACCTGGACTAGTTTTTCTTCTAAAACTTCTGAGCCAAGATTCTCTGTTACAGCAGTATTTTCCATATTCTTTCCTAAAATGAGAGACCAGCTTCACGAGCTGATTCAGCTAAAGCTTTAACGCGGCCATGAAACTTGTAACCTGACCTATCAAAAGCTACTTTATTTACACCTTTTTCCTTTGCTCGATCTGCAATTAATTTCCCAACTTTCGAAGCCGCTTCTATATTTCCATTATTATCAGCTTTCAAAGAAGCTTCAGTTGTTGAAGCACTTGCAATTACTTTTGATCCATCAAAAGTTGAGATCTGTGCATATATATGAGCATTGGACCTAAAAACAGTTAGTCTGTTATTTTCAGAGAGTTCAATTTTAGATCTAGTCTTTGTAGCTCTCTTCTGTCTTTTTATATTTTTTATAGCCATCTTTTTTTAAGCTTTCTTAGATTCTTTTCTTATTATTCTTTCATCGGCATATTTAACGCCTTTACCTTTATATGGTTCTGGTGGTCTGTAATCTCTAATTTCTGCAGCGACTTGTCCAACGAGTTGCTTATCCATTGATTTAAGGATTATTTCTGTATTGCTTGGTAATTCAGCAGTAACTCCTTCAGGTATTTCATGTTTTATGGGATGAGAAAAACCTAAACTTAAATTTATAGAGTTACCTTCTAGAGCAGCCCTGTAGCCGACTCCATTAATTTCTAATTTTTTTTCAAATCCAGCAGCAACACCTTGCATACAATTAGCCGTTAATGCTCTCATAGTGCCAGTAATGGCTAAAGATTCCTTCGTATCCTTATTAGGACTAAAACTAATACTATTTTCTTCCTTATTTATATCCACATCTTGATGAACTTCTAAGGACATATTTCCTAATTTACCTGTGAAAGTAATTACCCCTTGATTGTTCTCAAGAGTAACTCCTTCAGGTATTTCTAATGCTTTTAAAGACGTTCTGGCCATAATTTTATTTTCTTAAAAAACTGAACAAATTAATTCCCCGCCAACTTTCTCTTCGCGAGCTTGTTGATCAGTCATTAATCCTTTACTGGTTGAAATAATTGCAATTCCAAGACCGCCATTTACTTCTGGCAGATCTTTATAATTGGAATATTGTCTAAGTCCTGGCTTACTAATTCTTTTTAACTGCTTTATAACAGGAGAACCTTCAAAATATTTAAGCTTAATCTCTATTTCTGGCTTAGAGCCCTTAGAAGAAGAATAAGAATGTATATATCCCTCTTGTTTGAGCATAGATAGAAGAGCAATCTTCTTTGTAGAAGATGGAACTCTTACAAACTCCTTACTTCTAGCTTGAGCGTTGTTTATACTTTAGAACAAGTTTGCAATTGGATCTTGAATACTCATATTATTTTACCAGCTTGACTTGACCAATCCTGGGATATCTCCTTTCATAGCTAATTCTCTTAATTTATTTCTTGCCAGACCAAACTTCCTGTATACGGCATGAGGTCTTCCTGTAATAGCGCACCTTCTCTGCATTCTTATAGGGCTAGCATCTCTAGGTAGTTTTTGTAGCTTTATCTGAGCTACATCTTTCTCTTCTTGAGAAAATTTTGGACTACGAATAATTTCTTTTAACTCTGCTCTTTTAGCAGCATACCGAAGAACTGTTTTTCTTCTTCTTTCTTCTCTTGCTTTCATTGATGCTTTTGCCATAACTTATCCTTTAACTTTTAAAAGGGAACTTCATTGCCCTAAGAAGAGCCTCACCTGACTCATCGTCTATTGCAGAGGTAGATATACATATATCCATGCCTCTAATTTTATCTACCTTGTCATAATCAATTTCTGGGAAGATTATGTGTTCTTTAATTCCCATAGAGTAATTTCCCCTGCCATCAAAGGATTTTGTCTCTAAACCTCTAAAGTCTCTTTCTCTAGGAATTGCAATACCTATAAGTCTTTGGAGAAAGTCATACATTCTGTCGCCTCTTAAAGTGACCTTACAGCCGATGGGCATACCGTCTCTAATTTTAAAATTTGCTACAGACTTTCTAGCTTTGGTTACTAATGGTTTCTGACCTGCGATTAAGGTCATATCTTCGACTGCTCTTTCTAATAGTTTCTTATCATTCATAGCTTCGCCAACACCCATATTAAGTGTTACTTTTGTCACTTTAGGGACAGCCATGACTGAATCTAAACCTAATTTGTCTTTCAGTTCAGAAACAACACTGGATTTATAATGTTCTTTTAATGGGATCATGTTTATATCTCCTTACCTGAAGACTTATAGACTCTTTTTCTAGAACCATCTTCTTGAGAAAGTATTTTTATCTTGTCCGCTTTTTTTGTAGATGGATTAAAAATAGATATGTTAGACATATCAATAGAAGCTTCTTTTTCTACAACGCCCCCTGCAATACCAGCATTAGGATTTGGCTTTGTGTGTCTTTTTACCATCTGTACTCCGGACACATAACACCTTCCATTTGAGAGTATCTTAGTAACTGAACCTTGCTTACCTTTGTCCTTTCCGGCTATAACAATTACTTGATCACCTGTCTTAATCTTATTCATTACTAGAGAACCTCCGGGGCTAATGAAACTATTCTCATGAACTCTTCACTTCGTAGCTCTCTTGATACAGGCCCGAAGACTCTTGTTCCAATAGGTTGTTTTTGAGCATTAATTAGAACTGCAGCGTTATCATCGAACCTAATCGCAGATCCATCAGACCTGCGAAGTTTATTCTTCGTTCTAACAATAACTGCATCAACGACTTCACCTTTTTTAACTCTTCCTGTGGGTATAGCTTCTTTAATGGTGACCTTTATTACATCACCAACTTTTGCAAACTTTTTCTTTGACCCACCAAGTACTCTTATGCACATAAGCTTCCTAGCACCACTGTTGTCTGCAACTTCTAAATAACTTAGCTCTTGTATCATGGTAAATTTATATTTCTTGTGATTTCTCTTCTACTTTTAATAAGTTCCAAGATTTTGTTTTAGATATAGGTCTACATTCTTGAATTGTTACAAGGTCACCTGCATTGCAAGAATTATCTTGGTCATGCGCCTGAAGCTTAGAAGACCTTCTCATAATCTTTTTATACAGTGGGTGCTTAACTTTTCTTTCAACAAGGACAGTAATAGTCTTGTCTCTCGAAGAGCTAATTACTCTGCCTGTTTCAGTTCTTGTTCTTTTATCCGTCATTCTTTTCTTCTAATTCTTGTACTTTTTGTTCTTTATTTAAGGTTTTTAGTTGAGCAATTGATCTTCTGATTTCTCTAATTTTGTGTGTTTCTTTTAGTTGACCAGAAGAATGTTTGATCTTAAGTTCTAACAATTCTTTTCTGAGTTTGCCTTCTTCATCAAGCACATCAGTTGATTTACTTCTTAATCTATCTAATAAGCTTTCTTTTGCCATTAGACTCTCCTAATAAATGTTGTTGAAATAGGCATTTTCGCCGAAGCTAATGCAAAAGCTTCTTTAGCAAGCTCTTCATCAACCCCCTCCATTTCGTATAAAATTTTTCCAGGCTTTATAGGACAGACCCAATACTCAACATTCCCCTTACCTTTACCTTGTCTTACTTCCAATGGCTTTTTAGTAATTGGTTTGTCAGGGAAGACTCTTATCCATATCTTTGCACCTCTTTTAACATGACGAGTCATTGCTCTTCTAGCTGCCTCTATTTGCCTAGAAGTTAGTTGACCTCTTTGAGTAGCCTTTAAACCAAAGGTACCGAAACTTAGCGTAGCTCCTCTTTGAGCATTGCCAGTATTTCTACCTTTTTGCTGCTTTCTATATTTTGTTCTTTTAGGTTGAAACATTTTTTTTCCTTTTAGTCGGAATCTTTATTTTGAGTATCTAGGAC
>CAYVAL010000054.1:0-5574 GCA_964449395.1 uncultured Gammaproteobacteria bacterium
CTTTGAACAATTCAACTATTCATTTAAAAATATTTTCTCTTCAGTTGACTATGATAGTAGTTTAGGGATAAAGGATGGCTTTATATCTCTTAAGATTAACGATATACCTTTAGTTCTTGATCTGGATAAGCAAGTATCAGAAGCAAGACCTTCCATTTCTGTTTTCTCTGTAAATGAGATTATCAATCTTAAAAAATTATTTCCAGAACCTTTAGGTTCGAAGATAAAAGGAAACTCTTTGGCTGAAATAAGGATAGAAGTTCCTTCATACCTAAGAGGGGTAAGGGTAGCGAAACCACGAGTGTTATTCTCATCAAACTTAAATGGGGTCAGGATAGATTTACCTAAGCCATTTAATAAAGCTAAACAAGACGATATTGGATTAGATTTAATTTATACCCCGGGATTTAACAAACCAGTTTCAAGATTAAATTTTAAATTTGGTAATATCTTGAGGGGTAAATTAGATTTCTCTTCTTCTCTTGAGCAAGGTTTTATCATAGCCGGTAAGAAAAAACAGAGTATTTCTATTGAAGAAGGTGTTTTATCTTTGATAGGAAGTTTTGATGAATTTGACTATAAAATTTTACAATTACTTGATCTAACTCAAGACTCACAAACTATAGACTTTACAATAAAAGATTTAAAAATAGGCCGTTTATTATTCTCAGACACCTACTTTGAAGGAGTAGATATAAAATCTGTGAGATCAAATGAATATAATGCCTTTGAAATTTCAAATAGTAGTTTTAAGGGGATTTTTTCATACCCTAAATTACCAAATAAAATTCCTCTCCTTAATTTTGATTTTATTGACTTAGAATTCTCTGATGATAATTCATCTGGTTCTTTTCTATCAATTTACAATAATATTAATACTCAAATAAGATTTGATGCTAAAGAAATTATCCTTAACTCAGAAAATTATGGTAACTGGAGCTTTGACCTCATTCCAGGTAAAGATGAGCTGACTCTTTCGAATCTATCAGGCAAATATAATAAGTGGGGCTTAACAAACAACAGTGATCAAATTTCAGATCTAGTTATATCCAAGAAAGGTCTCGGATGGAGAACTGACCTTGTTACTAAGATATATTCAGGTTCACCTGAAAAAGCTTTCAAACAAATCGGAGTAGAAACTAATTTTGAGATGGATATATTCAATATGGAAGCAGATGTAACATGGAATTCTCTTCCATGGAATTTCGATCCTGTTGAGGTAAATGGTTTAATTGAATTAGATATAAATGGTTTGTTAATTCAAGATCGTGATGATATCCAAACACCCAATAATCTACTTAGATTGATTAATATATTTAATGTGACTGATTCTTTTGAGAAGGTTACCAATTTAGATTTTAGGAAACTATATAAATCAGGGTTTGGGGCTGACTCAGTTAAGGGTTCTTTAGAATTAACAGACAATAACATTGTTATTAAAGACCCTTTAATTTTTAAAAGCGGGTCTAGTGAATTCAAGTGGACTGGTCAAATAAAGAAGAGTGATAAAGGTAGCTTAAATGAAATAGATCTAGAGGTAGTAATGACCTTACCTTTAAAGGAGTATCTGCCTGCATATGCTCTTATTCTTGGGGGCCCTGTAACTGCCGGGGTAGTTTACATAGCGGGTAAGGCATTTCAGCGAAACTTGGATCAGCTCAGTTCAGGAAAATGGTTTATTAAAGGTACTTTAAAAGAACCAAAAACCGATTTTGAAGGTTGGTTTGAAAAGTAAACTGAGCTTAATTTAATATATAGATTATAGGCTTTTTCTTTTCCTGGTAGACGGAATATCTAGCTCTAATCTATATTTTGCAATTGTTCTTCTAGCAATATTTATCTCGAGCTCTTCTTCCAAAGCTTTTTTTATATTCTCATCGCTTAATGGACTCTCTTTACTTTCGGATGTAACTATTTCATTAATAAATAGCTTGAGGTCTTCAGAGGTTATATTTATAGATTGATTCTGTTTATTTACTCTTTTATTTAATAAGCTTTTTAGCGTCGTGAGTTCATTAGGAAGTTGAATATATTTATTTCTAACTATCCTTGATACTGTAGAGGGGCTTATATTCAGTAGCTCAGCAATTTCTTTGTTAGATAAAGCTTTTTTCTTAGAAGAACCATTTAAAAAATCGGATTGTATATCTACAATTATTTCTGCAACTAAAAAAAGAGTTTGCTGTCTTCTTTCAAGACCTTTTAAGAAGGACTTTGCTTCATGCGTATTATTATCTTTCGATTGCTCAACCTTATTTTTAATTCTTGCTACTAGATCCTGCGACATAAAATTATCATTTAAGGATACTTTCCAAGAATCTTTAGTCTTTATTGCTATCAGGTCAGGTCTTGCATAAAAATCAGCATACGAACCAAAGCTACCTCCCGGATTTAAAGATAGTTTCAATAGATTTGTTTTAAGAGTTTCTGGTATTTGATTTAAATTAATCTTATTTTCGATAATCAGATCAAGATTATTACCTAGAAGTTTCTTCGTTTCTTTATCTATATCTAAGTGCTTTATTTGAACATCTAGTGATTCTCTAATATTTCTAAAAGCACAACCAGGAGGATCTAAATTCTGAATATGATCTAAGACTTTTTCTATTATTTGATCTTTAATTACTGTATTGAAATCTTCATAAACGATTCTCTTTATGTCATCGAATTCAAGTTCAGGATCCAATCTGCAATTTTCTTCAATTGAATCTATAAAAACCTGACCTATAAGGAATTCAATATCATTTACCGGTAAAAGTTCAAATTGATTAAGAAGATTTTCTTTAAGTTCTATTTCATCTTCTTTTGATTTTTCAAGATTTGAGTTCTTATCTGCGTAGAGAATCTTCTTATACTGATCTACTTTAAATTCGTCTTTAAAGTAAGAGATTTTTTTATCCTCATCTTCTAAAAAGAAATCTTTAATTAAGTCATTAAGTTGAGAACTTATTTCAAATCCACTCAGTGATAGTAACTTGATTTGTTCTCCTAAGTTTGCAGTTAAGTTTAAGGAAAGTTTTTGTTTCTGTTTGAGACCTTGCTTCACTTCAGTGCTAAAAATCTTCGCCAAGATAAACTTTTTTTACAATTGGGTCTCGCACAATATCTGATGGTTTGCCATTTGCAATTATTTCCCCTTTGTTAACAATGAGAACTTTTTTACAGATATTCATCGTATCCCTTACGTTATGATCACTGATAAGAACTCCTATATTTTTATCATTCAGTCTGTAAATAGTATCCTTTAAGTCAGATACTGCAATGGGATCAATTCCTGCAAAAGGTTCATCTAAAAGCACAAATTTAGGGTTAGTTGCGAGTGATCTAGCAATTTCCGTCCTTCTTCGTTCTCCTCCAGAAAGTTTAACGCCTATAGTTTTAGAGAATTCTAGCAAATTGAAATCTTCTAAAAGAGATTCCAAAATTTCTTTCCTGTCTTGCTTCTCGACATCACCCCTTTGTTCAAGTGCTGAAAGTATATTTTCTTCTACTGTTAAGCCTTTAAAAATTGAAGATTCTTGAGGAAGGTAAGCAAGGCCCAAGGCTGTTCGTTGAGAAATAT
Organism: uncultured Gammaproteobacteria bacterium; assembly: GCA_964449395.1. Classification (GTDB taxonomy): domain Bacteria; phylum Pseudomonadota; class Gammaproteobacteria; order Magnimaribacterales; family Magnimaribacteraceae; genus Magnimaribacter. The sequence goes on from CAYVAL010000054.1 coordinate 3,563, forward strand.
TATGTTCATTTAAATTGTTTTCTCCTAATCGAATTTGACCCAGATCGGATTTCACAAGTCCAGCTATCATATAGAAAAGCGTTGTTTTACCTGCTCCATTTGGACCAAGAATGCCAAGAGTTTCTCCGCTATTCATTTCAAAAGAAATGTCTTTTACTGCCACCTTATCTTCATAGGTTTTAGATAGATTTTTTACTTTCAAGAGCATGATTAAGTGGACGTTACCTTGGCATTAATTGACTTAATTATCTTTTTTTCTAAGTAATCGTAATAAATAGAATCAGCTTCTATTCTTAAGCCTTTCTGGGTAAATAAGGCATTCCCCTCTAGGAGAATTTTATTTTTATCTATTAGTTTAAGGTTATCTGCTATTCCATAATTTTCAGAGTCTCTTTTATCTTTAAACTCACCTTTAATAAACTTAAGATAAGGTTCAAGTTCTTCATTAAAATTGTACTGGAAGCCTTTAGATATAATCTGAGATTCATTGAGATCTAGATTACTCTCTGAATCACTCTTTACCATTTTATTGGCTAGATTAATTTTGAGACTTTCAGTCTTTAAATGTGCCAAGCTTTTATTTGTTATAAAGTTAAAATTTACAGAATCTTTGAAACCTATAACTTCTTTATCTTTATTATAAAAAGCAAAATCTGCAGTAATTTCAGATTTCTTAGATTCTGATCCAAATTTTGATAATACATTGGTTAGCTCAACGATACCGTTTTGATTCATCTTCATCTTTTCCCCAGTCATATATATTTTTAGATTTTTCTGGTTAATTGAAAATGATGGCTTAGTAAGTTCTATCTTTGGTTCTTCAATAGATTCTACTTCATTATTTTCGTCAGCAGATACTATTAAGAGTGAAAAAAATACTAAGGATAGTAGGAGTTTCTTCATTCCTTATACTAAGCCTGCCTCTATAAGATCATGCATCCTTATAATTCCTTCTGGAACTTGTTTATTATTAACAACAGCTAAAGAATAAATTTTATGCTTCTGCATTATCTCCAATGCATCTATAGCCAAACTGTCATTGGGTATAATTTTTATCTTCTTTGACATAAATTTAGAAATAGGACTTTCTAGAGGTTCTTTCGCAGAATTTAAAGCTCTCCTGAGATCTCCATCAGTAAAAATACCTTTAAGAGTGTCCTTTTCAATCACCAATGCAACACCCAAGCCTTTTTTGCTTACTTCAATTAATGTTTTAGATAATGTTGTTTTTGGGGAAACTTTGGGTATGTCTTTTCCTTTCGTCATTAGGTCATTAACTTTTGTGATTAGTCTTTTCCCTAATTTTCCCCCTGGGTGGGATTTTGCAAAATCTTCTCTACTAAAATTGTTAGCCTCAAGTAGAGCAACTGCTATTGCATCTCCTAATGCCAAGGCGGCTGTTGTGCTAGTTGTTGGAGCTAAGTCTAAAGGGCAGGCTTCTTCAGCTATACCTGTATAAAGAGATAATAAAGAGTTTTTAGCGATTGTTGAATTCTCAGAACCTGTAATTGAAAAGAACTCACATCCAACAGACTTTAAATAAGGAAGTAGTGCAATCACTTCTTCGCTCTGGCCTGAATGAGAGAAAATCAACACTTTATCATTCCTGCCAATTGATCCAGCGTCTCCATGCAAAGCTTCTCCTGCGTTTACAAATGCAGAAGGTGAACCTGTGCTAGATAAGGTTGCAGATACTTTCTTTGCAATATGGCCAGATTTACCAATTCCTAAAGTAATAATCTTGCCTTTAGTCTTTAGAAGCTTGTCGCATAAGGTATTAAAATCTCGTCCAAGAGATTTAGCTAAAGCTTCTAATCCTTTTGCTTCAATTTTAATTGTTTTTTTGGCTGACTTAATATGATTCATATTGTTTTTTAGTTTAGGTTAGAAGGCATAATACAACGAAAAGAAATACGAACTTAGAAATATGAAGCTTAAGAAAAAGCCAGCTTTTTGTTCTTTTCTTGAAAGCATAAAAATATAAAATGCGAACAATAATGTGACCAAGAAGA
>CAYVAL010000055.1:0-5540 GCA_964449395.1 uncultured Gammaproteobacteria bacterium
GTTCAGGTATATCATCATAGTCTCCATTAACAATTCCCTTAAACCCGCGAATAGTTTCGCTAAGCGGGACGTATTTTCCTGGTGCATTGGTGAATACTTCTGCCACAAAGAAAGGTTGAGATAGGAATCTCTCTATTTTCCTTGCCCTTGCAACGACTAACTTGTCGTCTTCAGATAGCTCGTCCATGCCTAAAATTGCAATGATGTCTTTCAATTCTTTGTATCTGTTGAGCTGCTGCTTTACGGCATTGGCAACATCATAATGTTCTTGACCTACTATTGCAGGCTCAAGCTGTCTGCTGTTTGAGTCCAAAGGATCAACAGCTGGGTATATTCCTAAAGAAGCGATTTGCCTTGATAAAACTACGTTTGCGTCCAAGTGAGCAAATGTTGTTGCCGGAGAAGGGTCGGTTAAGTCGTCAGCAGGAACATAAACTGCCTGAACAGATGTAATTGAACCTGTTTTAGTTGATGCAATTCTTTCTTGTAGAACACCCATTTCTTCTGCAAGTGTAGGTTGGTACCCAACAGCAGATGGCATTCTACCTAATAGGGCTGAACATTCTGTTCCGGCCAATGTATAACGATAAATATTGTCTACAAACAACAGAACGTCTCTACCTTCGTCTCTGAAGTTTTCTGCCATTGTCAGTCCAGATAGTGCAACTCTTAATCTATTTCCGGGAGGCTCATTCATCTGTCCATAAACAAGAGCAACCTTGTCTAGAACACCACCTTCGATCATTTCATGATACATGTCATTTCCTTCACGCGTTCTTTCTCCAACACCCGCAAAAACTGAATAACCGCTATGCTCGTATGCAATATTTCTAATGAGCTCTTGAATATTTACTGTTTTTCCTACACCGGCACCACCGAATAAACCAACCTTTCCACCTTTGGCGAATGGGCAGATCAAGTCAATAACCTTAATTCCAGTCTCTAATAGTTCAGCTGTTTCAGCTTGATCTTCATAGGAAGGTGGGTTTCTATGGATTGGCATAGTTGTCTTGGCTTCCACGGCGCCTTTCTCGTCGATAGGCTCTCCGAGGACATTCATAATTCTGCCAAGGGTTGCTTCACCAACAGGAACTGATATTGGATTCTCTGTATTAGTTACCGACACTCCTCTTTTCAAACCTTCTGAAGCACCCATGGCAATAGTTCTTACAACACCGTCACCAAGCTGCTGTTGAACTTCTAAAACAAGCCCATTCTCATCAACCGTTAATGCATCGTAAATCTTAGGCAAGTTTTCCTTTGGAAACTCAACGTCAATTACGGCTCCAATTATTTGTATTACTGTTCCATTACTCATATTTATTTCCAGTGTTAAATTGCCTCAGCTCCAGCAACAATCTCAGAAATTTCCTGAGTAATTGCTGCCTGCCTGGCATTGTTATAAACAAGTTGCAGCTCCTCTATGAGAGATCCCGCATTATCGGTAGCGCTCTTCATAGCTACCATCTTGGCAGCTTGTTCGCACGCTATGTTTTCTATCACAGATTGATAGAGAAGAGATTCGATATATCTCTCCATTAAACCGTCTAGTAAAACCCTTGAATCATCGGGCTCATATATGTAATCCCATCTAGGCGCATCTTTACCAGACTCTTCTTCGCCTTCGCCTTCTATCTTGCTTAAAGGTAAAAGTTGATTTATTTCTGGTTGTTGAGTCATGGTGTTGACGAAGCTATTACTAGCAAGATAAACCTTATCTATCTCCCCTTCGGAGAAAGCATCTAAGAGAATTTTCATAGACCCAACAAGCTGCTCTATAGAAGGATCGTCTCCAAGTTTTTCTGTAACTGAGATTACATTGCCTCCGAAAGACCTGAAAAAAGATTGTGCCTTTGTTCCAATCAAAGAATAGCTAATTTCTTTACCAGAAGACGCTTGCTCTGCAGCAAAGCGAGTAACGTCCCTTAGCAAGTTGGCATTGAGACCACCACAAAGACCTTTATCTGAGCTGACCACTATTATTGCAATCTTCTTAGTCTCCCTTTCTTCCATATACTTTGGTTTGTACTCTGGTTGCCCTTTTGCGAGGTGACTAATTACACTCAACATACGATCTCGATAAGGCCTGCCTTTTAACATCTTCTCTTGAGTTTTTTTCATTTTGCTAACAGCAACTTTCTCCATCGCACTGGTAATTTTTTGCGTATTACCTATGCTGGCGATTTGTACTTTTATTTCCTTACTGTTGGCCATAAAAAATTACCAGGTTTGAGTCTCCATGAACTTATCTAAAGCATCTTTAAAAGCACTTTGGATATCATCACCATACTCTCCAGTTGCGGATACCTTGTCCATAAGCTCTTTGTGTTCAGAATTCATATAGGCCAGTAAGCTTTTCTCAAAATCTCTGATTTTTTCAACTTCTACCTTCATGAGGTAACCTTCGTTGGCCGTATATAGCATTAAACCCATTTCGGCTACAGACATAGGTGAGAATTGATCTTGCTTTGTGAGTTCAGTTACCCTCACACCATGCTCTAGCTGTTCTTTGGAAGCCTCATCTAGATCAGAAGCAAACTGAGCAAAAGCCTCTAACTCTCTGTATTGAGCTAAGGCAGTTTTGATTCCACCACCGAGTTTTTTGATGATGGGTACCTGGGCTGCACCACCAACCCTAGATACTGAAATACCCGGATCCATGGCTGGTTTTAATCCGGAACTAAACAAAGAAGACTCTAAGAAAATTTGACCGTCTGTGATCGAGATCACATTCGTAGGTACGAATGCCGATACATCTCCGGCCTGTGTTTCAATAATAGGAAGAGCTGTTAAGGATCCTGTTTTGCCCTTAACTTCGCCGTTAGTATGTTTTTCTACATACTCTTCGTTTACTCGTGCTGCTCTTTCCAGAAGTCTTGAGTGTAAATAGAACACATCACCCGGATAAGCTTCCCTTCCCGGTGGCCTTCTTAGTAGCAATGACATTTGCCTATAGGCTACAGCCTGTTTAGATAAGTCATCATAAATTATTAAAGCATCTTCGCCTTTATCTCTGAAATACTCACCCATCGAGCAAGCAGCAAAAGGTGCAATATATTGCATAGGAGCTGGATCTGCTGCACCAGCCACAACAACAATAGTATTTTCCATTGCGCCGTACTGCTCAAGCGTTCTGACCACTTGCGCAATAGAGGATTGTTTCTGTCCGATAGCTACGTAAATACATTTTACGCCTGTATCTTTTTGGTTAATGATTGCATCGATGGCAATTGCCGTTTTACCAGTTTGTCTGTCACCAATAATCAACTCACGCTGACCTCTTCCGATGGGTACCATACTGTCAACAGCCTTAATTCCGAGCTGGACAGGTTGGTCAACTGATTTTCTAGAAATAACACCCGGAGCAACCTTTTCAACCGGGGCGGTCATGTCAGTTTGAACTTCGCCTTTACCGTCTATTGGAGCTCCCAGAGAATCTACAACCCTTCCCATGAGCGCTTCGCCTACAGGCACCTCAAGAATTCTACCTGTACATTTAGCTGACCCGCCTTCTGCAAGGAGTTTGTAGTCTCCTAAAATCACAGCACCTACAGAATCAACTTCAAGGTTAAGGGCCATGCCCATAACTCCATGCTCAAATTCAATAAGCTCTCCGTTCATAACTTCACCTAAGCCGTGTATTCTTGCAATACCGTCAGCCAAGAAAACGATTGTGCCTTCATTGCTTGGGGTGGAGGCAGTATCAAGTGCATCAATCTTTTGTTTGATGACCTGACTAATTTCTGATGGGTTTAATTCTTCCATTGTATTATTTGATTTGGTTTCTTAATTTTTCAAGTTTTCCTTTAATGCTGTAATCAGTTACTTCATCACCGCATTTGACCGAAAAACCACCTATTAAACTATTATCGATAACCTGTTCTACCGCCAAAGAGTCTCCATATCGACCCCTTAGTGAATCGGTAACCTTTTCTAGCTGTTCTGCTGATAGCTCGAAGGCAGAGGTTATTAAAACATCGCTTGAGCTATTCGTTCCTGAAAGGAGCTTTCTGTACTCCTTAGATATGTGTGGGATCAAAGATATTCTTTTAGACTCCCCTAGAACCCTGACAAAGTTGCTTGTTTTGTTCTCGATTTGACCTTCAAATAAAGATAAAAATACTTCGGTTTTTTCTTTATAGGCCAACTTAGGAGAATCGATAAGCATCTGAACTTCTGGGGTCTCTAACGCAAGCTCTAACTGCTCAAGATCTACTTCCCACCCTTGTGAGTGGTCGTAAATTGCTTGTGCGTAGGGTCTTGCTATAGTCTCAAAATTCAAAGTTATAACTCCTGGGCTATTTGATCAATAATTTGTGAGTTCTTATCTTTGTCTATCTCTGAACCGAGTATTTTCTCTGCTCCAGCAACAGCCAACGCTGCCACTTCAGATCTCAGTTCTTCTTTGGTTCTTTTAGCCGCCTGATCGAGGTCACTTTGAGCTGAAACCTTTATCCTTTCTGCTTCCTCATGCGCACTAGACTTAGCATCTTCAACAAGTTGATTGGCTCTAGCATTAGCTTGATTTACCAAGTCGGCAGCTTCTTTTTTTGCTTCCTCTAAAATCTCTGCCTTTTGTAAATGAGCCTCATCTAGCTCTCGCTTACCCCTGCTTGCGGCCTCTAATCCATCAGAAATTTCTTTCTCTCTTTCTTCAAGAGCTTCAAGGATATAGGGCCATACATACTGCATGGTAAACCACACAAAAAACACAAAGGCCAGTAGCTGGCCAAATAATGTGGCGTTAAAATTCATTCAAAAACTCCGAGCTTGTTATTTATGTGAATAAGAATAAAAGACCGATAGCCAGTGAGACGATGGGTATCGCATCAACCAACCCCATACCGATTAATAATTGAGTAAACAGGTACGGCTGAAGTTCAGGCTGTCTAGCGATTCCTTCAAGGTATTTTGCAGTAATTAAACCGACACCGATTCCTACGCCTATAGCGCCTCCTCCTGTTAGTAGGGCTCCTGCGACCCTTCTTATAGCTTCTGCTTCTTCCATTTTATTCTCCTTAGATAAAAATTAATGATGCTCGTGTGCTTGCTGCAGATAAACGAGCGTTAAAACCATAAACAAAAATGCTTGTAATATGACAACCAGAATATGAAAAACTGCCCAAATAAAGTTCAGGGCCAAGCCGGCAACGCCTGCCAGAACTCCCGTGAAAGAACTAAAAAATCCACCAAAAAATAAGGCGATAAGGATAAAGATCATTTCGCCCGCAAAAAGGTTTCCATAAAGCCTTAAGCCGAGGGCTAATTGTTTCGCGTAAAATCCTGGAATTTCAAAGATGACGTTGATAGGTGCCATCCATTTTCCATAAGGCTGAAACGTTAGTTCGGCTAAAAATCCACCTAGGCCTTTGTTTTTAATGCTGTAGTAATGAATCAATATTAAAACACCAAGAGCCATTCCCATTGGGGCATTGATATCAGCCACCGGAAGAACTTTGAAATAATGTATTGCTCCGCCCTCGGCGTTGGGTGCTGCAAATCCATTTACCATCCATGGCACTAGATCAATTGGTATAAGG
>CAYVAL010000056.1:0-5470 GCA_964449395.1 uncultured Gammaproteobacteria bacterium
CGCAAAATCTAGATGAATGATTATCCTCGACAGAACCCGGCTTATAGGCTGACTCGCTTCTTTTCTCTTCTAAATATCTAATTTTTGTTTCCAATAGTGAACTCTGATTTAAGGGTGTGGATTTCTTGATATTTTAACTAGCAATTTACTTAAAAGTGTGTAAAAGTGTGCAAAAGTGCACGATAATGTAACTTTTACAGTTAGTTGTATTTATAAGAAATGAGTTTAGGAATATACGGATCAAGTACTCTTACCCTTGATACTAAGGGAAGAATAGTAATACCAGCGAGGTATAGGGAACTTCTTCGTAAAAATTGTGAAGGAGAAATGGTCATAACCAAAGACCCTCAATATCCGGCAATAATTATCTATCCTGGTAAGTTATGGAAAGAAATTTCTCAAAAATTTGAGGCCTTAGGTGGATTAAATCAAAAAGTTAGATCCATCCAGTGGAAAATATTGGGAAATGCTTCTGTGACAGATTTTGAAGTAGGAGAGCGAATGACTCTTCTTATTCCTCAAATTCTTAGAGATTTTGCACAATTGTCTATCAAAGAACATGTGGCACTAGTTGGTATGGGTTCAAAGTTTGAATTATGGAATCTAGATAACTGGGAAAAGAAACAGTCCGGACTTCAAATATCTGGAGAAGACTTAATTGAAGATCTTCCTTCTACTTTAGAGGAGATACCATTTTGATCCATGCCTCTCACGAAGCTGTAATGGTTGATGAAGTACTAGATAGTCTTGTCTTTAAACAAAATGGGAAATATGTTGACTGTACATTTGGAGCAGGCGGACACTCTTTAGAAATACTTAAGAAACTTGATAAGCAAGGTTCTTTAATTTCAATTGAAAAAGATAATAGTGCAGTAATTAATTTATCTTCAGAATTTAAAGATGACCCAAGGTTTAGGTTGATAAATGATACATTTTCTAATCTTCAGAACTTTTTTCAAGATGAAGAAGTAGATGGCATTTTGATAGATTTAGGAATCTCTTCAACTCAACTTGATGATCCTAATAGAGGTTTTAGCTTCCAGTCAGACGGGCCTTTGGATATGCGTATAGATACCACCAAAGGACAGACCGCAGCAGAATGGATCAATACCGCAGCAAAGAAAGAGATTGAAGATGTTTTATGGGTGCTAGGTCAAGAAAGGGCCTCTAGACGAATAGCGAGTAAAATTTGTCAAATACGTGAAAGAAAGGCAATTGAATCCACTAAGGAATTAACTGATTTAATAATTTCTTGCAGTTCAAGGAAATCAAAAAAACATCCAGCTACTAATTCATTTAGGGCTATAAGAATGTTTATCAATAATGAAATTGAAGAGATACAAAGAGTTTTGGAGGCGGCAAGTTATGTTTTGTCCTGCGGAGGAAGGTTAGCAATCATCAGTTTCCATTCAATGGAAGATAGGATTGTAAAAAGATTTTTTCAGAGTAAAGATAGGATTGAATCAACTATCAAGTTTCAATACTTAAACCATAAATTTCTTAAACCTTCTCAGGAAGAGATTCGTTTTAATCCAAGAAGCAGAAGTGCAATTTTACGGGTTGCGGAGAAAGTATGCTAAGCAATCAGAATAAAATTACTTTCATTTCTTTGCTTATAGTTATTTCTTTTATAAGTTCTTATAAATTGTTAATTCAGACATATGATCACAGGACCGCTTTTTCACAACTAGAAAAACTTACATTAGAAAAAGAGGAATTATCTTTTCAATCAAATATTCTCATAGAAGAAGTTAAATACTTCAATAATCAAATCTCATTAAGAAAATTTGCTTCTGAAAATCTAGGTATGATTACTCCGGATATTGATGAAAGAATTTATCTCATTAGGAGATTCACAAAATGAAATACATTCTTTACTTATTTGTTCTTTCTATAACAGCTTGCTCTAATCAAGACAGAGTTAATACAGAAACAGTAACTTTTGACTTCTCAAAAGAGCTTATCTCGAGTCTTGATGAAGCTAAGAACCAGATTACTACTCATATACTGAATAAACAGGAGCCTTTGACAAGTGATTTCTTTCAGGAGTCATGGATATCTGTAATAAAAACAACAAATACTTTCAATAAAGATGTAATTGTAGAAATAAAAGAGCACCAACCAGTGGCTTCTTTAGGAAAAGATAGATTTATAACTCAAGAAGGAAAAATAATTTCTCCTAAAGAAAAGACGAAAAATATGAACCTGATTAAAATATTTGGTTCAGAGCAGGAGGCTCATTCACTGCTTGATAACGCGATCCTGCTTCAAAATATATTAAATATTAGAGAAAAAAACATAACAAGATTTGAACACAAAGGATCAGGTTTTATTGAAGCAGAAGACGATACCGGATCAAGGTATAGTTTTACTAAAGGGGATTTCCGGGTTCAGCTCGAGCGTCTCGAGGAATTTATATTGTTCGAGCTGAACTCAGGAAATAAAGATCATATCAGATATATAGATTTGAGGTATAAAAATGCCATTGCTGTTAGTCACTTTAATATGGAGAAAACAATATGAGTAATGTTAGTCGAAATGAAATGCTTGTAGGTGTTGATATAGGAACTTCTAAAGTTGTTGCTGTAGTTGCAGAAGCGAGAGGGTCACAGTTAGAAATAATAGGTCTTGGAACACATGCATCAAAAGGTTTAAAAAACGGAGTTGTTGTTGATATTGAATCAACAACTAATGCTATTAAGAAGTCTATAGAAGAGGCTGAGGCTATGGCCGGATGCCATATAGGTTCCTGTTATGTAGGTATATCTGGAAGTCATATAAGGGGTTTGAATTCAGAGGGGGTTGTACCTATTAGAGATGGTGAAGTTAAGTTTACTGATGTGGATAGAGTGATTGAGACTGCTCAAGCAATGGCTATCCCTGCTGACCAAAGATTACTTCATGTTCTACCAAGAGATTATATAATCGATAAACAAGACGGTATAAAAGAACCTTTAGGTATGGCCGGTTCAAGATTAGAGGCTAAAGTCCATCTGGTTACATGTAGTGAAAATTCTTCTCAAAATATTCACAAATGCATAAGTGCATCTGGCTTGGATGTGGAGGCATTTGTACTAGAGCAGCTTGCATCTAGTTATTCTGTTCTTACAGAAGACGAGAGGAATTTAGGGGTTTGTCTTATAGACATTGGGGGTGGTACCACTGATATTGCAGTTTTTGTAGATGGATCAATTTGTTTTACAGATGTCATTCCAATTGCAGGTGATCATGTTACAAATGATATAGCACAAGCTTTAAGGACACCTCCAACTCAGGCTGAAACAATAAAACAAAGATATGGTTGTGCTGTCAGTTCTATGACAAGACCTGAAGAAATTATGATGGTGCCTGGTATGGGAGGAAGGCCCGAAAGGGAGCTCTCTAGACAAGCTCTGGCAGATGTTTTGGAAAGAAGATACGTAGAAATTTTTAGCATGGCTCAACAGAAACTGAGTCTTAGTGGTTTCGATGAACTTATTCCTGCCGGTATTGTTTTAACTGGCGGTGCTTCAAAAATTGAAGGTGCAACTGAATTGGCAGAGGAAATATTTCATTCTCCGGTAAGAATGGGATCTCCTCATTCAGTCGAAGGTTTCTCCGAGATTATAAACAATCCAATTTATGCTACATCAGTTGGACTTCTTCTGTATGGACAAAAGCAGTTACAAGAAGATCATTTAAATTATATTCACAGAGATAAAAATATAATAAATAGAATTTCTAGATGGTTCGGTGGAAATCTTTAATAGTTAATTAAAAGAGAGGTTAATTATGAGTGAATGGGAAATAGTAGAAGAAGTTAAAGAGAATGCTTCAATCAAAGTTATAGGTGTTGGAGGCGGTGGAGGAAATGCCGTTCAACATATGGTTGAATCAGGTATTGAAGGGGCAGAATTCATATCTGTAAATACAGATAGACAGGCATTAGAGAAAAATGATGCAAGCACAAAACTAATCTTGGGAATGGAAATTACTGATGGTCTTGGTGCAGGTGCAAATCCAGCCATAGGTAGGGAGGCCGCTCTTGAAGATAGAGACAAATTGAGAGAAATGTTAAAAGGAACTGATATGGTTTTTGTCACAGCTGGTATGGGTGGCGGTACAGGTACTGGTGCAGCTCCGATAGTAGCCCAAGTTGCAAAAGAACTAGGCATACTTACTGTAGCTGTTGTTACAAAGCCTTTTGAACTTGAAGGAGCTAAGAGAATGAAGATAGCTCAGGAGGGCATTAAGGAGTTAGTTGATGAGGTGGATTCTCTTATAACAATTCCAAATCAGAAACTTTTAGAAGTACTTGGAGAAGATTGCAGTATGCTTGAAGCTTTCAAGCAAGCTAATGATGTACTGGGTGGTGCGGTAAGGGGGATATCCGATATTATCATTAGACCAGGTTTAATTAACGTAGACTTTGCCGATGTTAAAACTGTTATGTCAGAGAAGGGCACAGCTATGATGGGGACAGGGACGGCTAATGGACCGGATATAGCAAGGATTGCTGCTGAACAAGCAGTTGCAAGTAAATTACTTGAAGACATTAGTCTTAAAGATGCTAAGGGAGTTTTGGTGAATATTACTGCCGGACCTGAGTTATCTTTAGGAGAAATTAAAGCTGTAGGAGATTGCATAAACGATTTTGCTTCTCCAGAGGCTATTATAGTTACAGGAACAGTACTTGATGAATCTGCAACTAATGATCTGACTGTTACTGTTATTGCTACAGGACTAAATTCTTCAGTTCAAACTGCGTCAAACAAACCGCAAAATGTGAGAGTTGTGAATGAGAGACAACCTTTGCCTTTAAGTGATGCAGCAAAACAGTTGTTAGAAAACCCTCCTTCGATTGAGAAGGCTATAAAAAAAGATACAAATGAAGATGAATATCTTGATATACCTTCCTTTGTTCGAACTCAGCTTGATTAATTTGTAGAGCATGTCTTCTCGGATTCTCTATTCTTCAGGAAGAATAGTTTTTGTCCAATTAATCTTACTAATAGGTTTTTGTGCTCTTTTGGGCAGGTTAGTTTATCTTCAGATATATCAAGATGTTTTTTTAGATGATCAAGTTTTCAACAGACTAGATTCACAATATTCGCTCTTGGCACCAAGAGGTAAGATATTAGATAGAAATGATAATATTCTGGCTCTAGATATCAAAGGATACAGTGTAGGTCTAGACCTAGAAAAATTTATTTACGATAAACAGACCATCCTTACTCTGTCTAATATATTAAAAAAGAATCCCATTACTTTAAGCAAAAGTCTTGAAGGTCGATTATCTGGGTACAAAGAGATAAGTAGAAATGTAAATTTAGAAACAAAAGAAAATCTTAAGGGTATGAAGATACCAGGTCTCTACTTCCGTGAAAATTTAAGACGGAGCTATCCAGAAAGAGATATCATTTCTCACGTAGTTGGTCTTACTGATACGGATAGAAAAGGCATTCAGGGCGTTGAATTAATTTTTCAAAAT
>CAYVAL010000057.1:0-5397 GCA_964449395.1 uncultured Gammaproteobacteria bacterium
CATGGCAGCTTGCGGTCAGTTGGTTGGACAAGTTAATGATAAAACTCGCAGGAAACAGCGGGCTCAAAAGAATCAAATCAAGACTAAAGCAATCTAGTGTTAAGTAATGTAGCGGTAATAGGAGCTGGAGTATCTGGCCTAACGGCTGCATATGCATTAAGAAAAATTGGCATAAAAGTAGATGTTTTTGAAAGGTCAAAATCCATAGCAGAATTTGGCGCAGGCATTACTCTCTCAAAAAATGCTACTACACTTCTTGAAGACCTTGGCCTTATGGAAAGATTGTCTAATAAAGGTGCTTTTCCTATGGGGTCCTTCATACGAGATTATAAGAACGCTGAGATCATCGGCTCTATGGAATTTGATGAACACTTGATCACCTTAGACAGAAGAGATCTTGTGGAACAATTAGCTGCTAGTTTAGAAGAAATTGGAGGGAAGATTCATTTAAACACAGGAGTGCTCTCAATTAATCCTAAAACAGGTGAAGTAAAAACCTCTAATCAAGATACCCAGACTTATGGTCTCATATTAGTTTGTGATGGTATTAGGTCCTCTACCAGAGAGATATATTTTGACGATCATAAAGCTCAATTTACCAATTATGTGGCTTGGAGAGGAATGACAACTGAGGATAACCTGCCAAAATTTAACGGAAATAATAAGGTAAATGTCTACTACGGACCCGGGAGCCATTGCGTCCATTATCCTACTGGTCGTGAAAATCTCATCAATTTTGTGGCTATTGAAAATAACACCTCTTGGACGGAAGAATCATGGAAAGTAGAAGGAAATAAAACCGAACTTCTAAAATGCTTCGATGGCTGGAATGAAGAATTGCTTTCAATGCTCAGCTCAACTACAACTCTTTATAAGTGGGGTATATTTGAGAGACGTTTACCTAGAAGATTATTTCAAGGTAGATGTATCTTATTAGGTGATGCTGCACATCCAATGGTCCCATTTCTTGGACAAGGTGGCTGCCTTGCGATTGAAGATGCTTATTGTTTGATGTCTCTTCTCAACAAAACAGATGATCTAGAAGTAGTTTTTAAAAATTACAATAAGTTAAGAAATAAAAGAGCTCGATGGATTCAAAGAAGATCAAAAGTACAGGGAGTTTTTAACCATATATCTAATCCTCTTCTTGTCCCCATAAGAAATCAAATCACCAAGAAAACAATGGAAAGGAGCGTTCAGAGTATTCATTCTTATAGCTTAAAAGAAGATTTGACTTCGCTTATAAACTGAATTTTATAGCTCTTGCTTATAAATATGTCAGCATATAATCTAACTTAGTTTCTAGGGAGGAGATAATGAGTTACGCACAACACAGAAAGATAATAGATGCAGACAGTCATGTCATTGAGTTAGATGACTTTTTACATGCTATTGCTGAAGATGAGTATAAGGATTTAATTCCCTTAATGTCATCACAAAAAGAACTACCTGTTATAGAAGAGGGCCTTGCAAGGGGCAGGGAGTTATTTAAAAAAAGACAAAATGACCCACAAATAATGGCTAAATTCGAAGAAGCCATTTTAGACAATACCAAAAGTGGCTGGAATAGACTGGGCGCGTTCGACTCTAGCGAGAGATCTCATGTCTTAGATCTATTTGGATATTCAATCCAATGGATTCTACCTACTTTCTCTTTTCATCAGATAGCACATACAGAAGATTTGAGTGTTTTAGAGGCAGGCTCCAAAACATTAAATAAAGCCATGGCACACTTTTGTAACAAAGATGAAAGATTAAAAGCTATTGGATACCTTCCGCTGCAGTTAGGCCCAGATAAAGCTTTAGAAATTATGAAACAGGGATTTGAAGACGGTTGTTATTCCTTCATGATTGATACCAATGAACCCAATGATTCTAATATTTCTTTCACTCATCCAGACTTCGATCCAATTTGGAGTGAGTTTGTTTTAAATAATTCTCCCTTTGTTATTCACGTTGCCGTTAACGGTCATTACAAGGCAGTTTCAGAGAGCTTCAAGAATAATGGCAAAACAGAGTTGGAATTAGGCGGAGATGCACCTGCTGGAGAGCTTGGTTTGATGACTATAAATAGTAGTGCAGAATTATTTCTTTCTGCCATGATTTTTGATGGAGTCTTTGAAAGACATCCAGACCTTAAAGGCATTTCTATGGAGCATGGCGCTTTTTGGCTTCCTTCTTGGTTAAAAGCCTTGGACTACACGGCCTCATTATTTAAAAGAAAAAGAGAATTTAAAGAACAGCCTTCGGAGGTTGCAAAACGACACTTAAAGGTATCGCCTTTTGCGGGGGAGCCCGTAGGTTGGATAATAGAGAATGTCGGTCCAGAAATGTTAGTTTATGCCTCTGATTATCCTCATCCAGAGGGTACATCTGATCCAATCAGAAAGTTTGAAGCAACAATGACCGAATGCGATGAAGAGACGATGAATGCTTTTTATCATGGGAACATGGAAGATCTCATGGGAATAAAGTTATAAGTTTTGTCTAAAATCACTTCAAGAGTCCCTTTAGGAACAACAATAGCCTATGGCATGCCTGGGTTAGGGGCAGGTTATATGTATTTATTAATGAGCCTGTATGTGATGAAATTTTCCACTGATGTACTGCTTATTGCTCCAGCTGTAATGGGCGTTATTTTTAGTATATCAAGGATATGGGATGCAATTTCGGATCCCATAGCAGGATATTTAAGCGACAGGACAACATTAAAATTTGGCAGAAGACGAACTTGGATGCTATTGAGTTTTATTCCTATTTCATTTGGATTTTTGGCAGTTTTTTCACCACCCGAATCCATGCAAGGGTCATCTTTAGATCTTTGGATGATGATTGCAATTTTAAGTTTCTATTCTGCGATCACTCTTTTTAATGTGCCTCATATGGCACTAGGGGCAGAACTATCTGAAGATTATCATGAAAGAACAAGACTGTTTGGTGTAAGACATATAGGTTTCACTTTAGGCTCAATTCTATCTCTAGTTTCGATGAGCCTTTTGATTAGTGAAGAAAATAGCCCTACAGGTGATGTTAGAGAGCTTGCTGGCAACTTAGCTTTTTTTGCCGTTGGCGCTATGTCTTTGATGATATTTTTCTCAGTTTCTAGACTCAAAGAAAACCCTGAATTTCAAAACAGGGTGAATAAGAATCCTTTTAAAGCGTTCAGAGATGTCTGGGTTAATCCTCATGCCAGAATATTAATAATAGTTCTATTTATTGAAAATCTTGGTGGCGCCGTCATAGGAGTGCTTACTTTATACGTTACTCAATATATTGTTGAAGCACCTGCCTGGGCTCCTTTAATCATCTTTGCATACATGCTTCCGTCAGCTTTATTAGTTCCGCTCTGGATACCCCTCTCCAGAAGATTTGGAAAAATAAGATTATGGGTCTTTAGTCTAGCCCTTACAGGAATTTCTTTTGGTGGAATCTTTATTATTCCTTTTTTGGACTCTGTTACAGATAGATTGATTGTTATGTTTATAGGAGCGGCCTTAGGTGGAATGGCTTCAGGGTGTGGCGGAGCAATTGGTCCTTCAGTGAAAGGTGATGTTATTGATTATGATGAATACCTAACAGGAGAGAGGAAAGAAGGTTCCTATTTTGCTGCACTTAACTTTGTTTTTAAAAGCGCAACAGGGATTATGCTTCTTGTGACTGGTTTTGTTCTCCAGTTTTCTGGATTTATCCCCAATCAACCTCAGACAATGGAAGTAAAGATTGCTTTGATTAGTCTCTATGGTCTAGTGCCTTTAGTTTTTTATAGTTTGGGGGCATATCTTTTATATAAAAAATTTAAGTTTGGTGAAAAAGAACACGCCGCCATTAAACAGCAGATACAAGCAAGGGTTTAAAAGACCTGATAAATATTCAGATCATGAGTTATTAGATATAAAGGTTTTAATTTGCTCTTCAATCTCATCTGAATGAGTTGCATGCATCATGTGATCTCCTCCCAATACCTTATATAAAACGGAGTCTTTTATTTTCTTATTGGCAAATTGAGCATGTTCTATGTCAACATTTTTATCTTCATCTCCATGAATAATTAGGGTTGGAGCAGAGATACTTCCATAAGGAATGTTTAGATTCGTGAATTGTTTATAATCATTCTTAATTCCATTCCTTCTTCGACTAATAGGCCATATAGACCAAACAATTCTTTTAAGTTTGTTAATGTTTTCTTGCTTCGATAGTAGTCTAGTTCTGTTATCTTTATTAGGAAGCATCATTGAGGCTAGCCTATTGGCATCGAAAAATGACATGTACGCAAGCTGTATAAAAAGATCCATATCCCATGCTTTGATTAACTCTTCATCTTCTTTAGTAAAATCTTGAGAGTGCGTAACCGCTTCAAATAGTATCAATCCGTAAGTGTTTTCTGGATATTTTGCAGCAAAATGCATTGCTGATGGGCCTCCACCAGACACACCCATAACAAAAACTTTATCAATTTTCATTGCATCTATAAGTGCTTTGAAGCATTGAGCTTGCTCTTCAGGGCTTCTGCCTGAAGAAATGTCCGTACCGAGATAACCTGGCCTAGAAGGAGTTAATACGCAGTAGTTTTCCCCTGCATCAATCGTCTGATCAAAACCTCCTGGTGATCCATGAATATATAATAATACTGGGCCACTATCTCCTTGTGCCTTATATTGGATCCAACCAAGATAAGTAATAATTTGCCTAGAACTCAACCTCGATTTAATCAAGGTCAGATGTTTATATAAAAAATAAGGAATAAACCCTAAGACTTTAAAAAAACTATAGTAGAAAAAATAAAGCAATATTAATTAAGACAGAAAATAAATCGGTTTTTTTAAGGTTTAAGGATTCCAATAGACTCTTTATTAGGATCAAATTCAGCTGGTGAAACACTGGAACCATCATGCCCTCCCAGTGTGCCAAAAGAGCTAAAACCTAATATATGTTTTTGTTTCTCAGTTACCTTTTTAAGTACCTCTTCTCGAATACTATACTGATGATTTTCTTGAGGTTTGACCCAAGGTTGTAGGAAGGCTGTAGAAATATTGCTTCGGATAGAACCAGATCTATTCAGACCATTACCATGCCATAATCTTCCTTCCCAAACAATTGCTGTTCCCTTAGGGGCTGTAAGAGAAAGAGCTTTATTTTGAATTTCTTCACCGTTTGCCGTTCGGTAATCTATGAGAGGCCATTTATGAGATCCGGGTATAAGTCTAGTTCCTCCATTCTCAGGAGAGTTGTCTGAGATTAAGTACATAACATTCGCCATGAAAGGGAAGTCCATAGGGTGGGGTACTAAGGGCCACTGATCTTGGTGAAGTGCCATTTTCTCGTTACCACTTCCGTTCATATGCGCTCCCATTGAACAAAGACTGACTTTGTCGCCTATGAGATGTTGAATGAGAGGTA
>CAYVAL010000058.1:0-5371 GCA_964449395.1 uncultured Gammaproteobacteria bacterium
GGCTCATTTCCTTTTTTGAAAGAGGTCGATGTAACTTTTTCAAAGGGCTGGGAGCGGTCTAAGAAATTAGATGCTTCACTTAAAGACTGTATGGATAGAGATAAAGCCCTTGGATATACGTCTAAGGGTCCTCATAGAATGGATTTTACATTTAATATAAAAGGTAAAAAAGCCTCTTCAAATCTTTCTCGAGGTCAAATTAAGATATTGATTTTATTGATATTTTTGTCTAATTTTAAGATGATAGAAAATTTAACACAAAGTGAGTTAATTTTGATGATAGATGATCTAGGATCAGAGCTAGACTCTAAGAATTTAAGTGGTCTTCTCGAAGAAATATTAAAGATTGATGGTCAAATAATTTTAACGGGAATTGAAGGAGAAGAGATGCATGGCTCATTAAAAAAATTGGTAAACTTTACGCAGATTAATCTCTAAATTTATATTAAAATGTCTTGATGCCGACTAAAAAAACTTCTTCCGCATCGAAATCTACCAAAGCCACCCCCAAAGCTTCAAAAAAAACTACAAAAAAAACAGAATCTGAATCTTACGATTCATCGAGCATAACGGTCTTGAAAGGCCTTGAGGCTGTCAAAAAAAGACCAGGTATGTATATCGGTGATACTGATGATGGAACTGGACTCCATCATATGGTTTACGAAATTGTAGATAACTCTATTGATGAAGCTCTTGCCGGACACTGCGATGAAATTACCGTAAAAATAATTTCTGATGATTGTGTGTCGGTATCTGATAATGGAAGAGGAATTCCAACTGATATGCATGAAGAGGGAATGTCTGCTGCCGAAGTTATTATGACCAAGCTGCATGCAGGAGGTAAGTTTGATGACAACTCTTACAAAGTATCTGGAGGTCTTCATGGCGTTGGTGTTTCGGTCGTTAATGCGTTGTCCGAAGACTTAAAATTAACTATACATAGAGCCGGAAAAATACACGAACAAGAATATGCTGATGGCGCACCAAAAGGAAAACTCAAAGTCACTGGTAAAACCGATAAAACAGGCACAGAAGTTAAATTCGTTCCATCTCCAACCACATTTTCAGATATTAATTTTCAACACGATGTGTTGGAGACCAAGCTTAGGGAGCTTTCTTATTTAAATGCCGGGTTGAAAATAATACTAATAGATGAAAGGACTTCAAAAAAACAAGAGTTCTTCCACAAAGGAGGACTGGCAGAATTTGTAACTTTTTTAAACACAAAGCGAACAACTGTTAATTCAGTATTCCATTTTGTAAAAGAAGCGGCAGACGGTATAACCATAGAAGTATCTCTTCAGTGGAATGACGGCTATCAAGAAAACATTCAATGTTATACAAATAATATTAAACAGAGAGATGGCGGAACCCATTTAGTGGGCTTTAGAACTGCCCTAACACGAACACTAAATAATTATATGGAAAAGGAGGGTATGAATAAGGAGAAAGTTTCTACCTCCGGAGATGATGCAAGAGAAGGATTGGTGGCCGTGGTGTCAGTGAAAGTACCTGATCCAAAATTTTCCTCTCAAACCAAAGATAAGCTAGTTTCTTCAGAAGTAAGACCTGTTGTAGAACAAGAAACCTACAAGGCCTTAACTGAGTATTTACTAGAAAACCCTGCCGAAGCAAAATTGATAGCAACAAAAATTATTGATGCTGCCAGGGCCAGAGAAGCCGCCAGGAAAGCACGAGAGCTTACTAGAAGAAAAGGTGTTTTTGAAGGAGGGGGCTTACCTGGAAAACTTTCAGATTGTCAGGAAAAGGACCCTGCGCAGAGTGAAATTTATTTAGTTGAGGGAGAGTCGGCTGGTGGCTCTGCCAAGCAAGGAAGAGATAGACATTTTCAGGCCATATTGCCCTTAAAGGGAAAAATTCTAAATGTTGAAAAGGCCAGATTAGACAAAGTACTTTCATCAGAAGAAATTATTATTCTAATTTCTGCTTTGGGTTGTGGAATTAAAGGCGAGGACTGGCAAGAGGAGAAGCTTAGGTATCATAGAATAATCATAATGACAGATGCAGATGTTGATGGATCACATATCCGTACTTTGATTTTGACACTTTTCTTTCGTCAAATGCCTGAACTCATCGAGAAGGGTTATATCTACATTGCACAACCCCCTTTATATAAGCTGAAGAAAGGTAAGCAGGAAACTTATGTGAAAGACGATTCAGAGTTAAGAGAGCTTTTAGTTGCAGAAATTCTAGATGACGCAAAACTGGTACTAAATAAAAAAGGAGAGTCCATCACGGGACAGGCTTTAGGTAAATTTATTTCTCAACATGAAAAAGTTCAGGCTACCTTAAATGGTATGACCCATATATATCCAATAGAGATGTTAGAGGGAATAAAGCATACAGTCATTCTTAAAAGCTTAGAAGACGAAAAAGCTGTCAAAAAATGGTCGGCTAGTTTAGAAAACTATTTAAATGAAAAAGCTGAGCAAGGTTCAACATGGAAAGTGAAAATAGAAAATAAGGAAGGCTCTGAAGATTTCGAACCTAATATTTGTCTACTGAAACACGGAACTGAATCAGAATGGGGCCTTAATAAAAGCTTCTTTAAGTCTAAGGCATATAAAGATTTGGCAAACCATGGCGCCGAAATGATGGATATGTTCAATGACGACAGTCATTTTGAGATAAATGGCAAACAAATTCCTGTTGATAATTTTGCGCATGCGTTAGAAGAAGTTCTCCAGATATCAGAGAGGTCCTTTACAAAGTCCAGATACAAAGGTCTTGGAGAAATGAATGCTGAGCAGTTATGGGATACCACGATGAATCCAGATATGAGAATTCTCGGTCAAGTTACTATAGAGGACGCACTTGCAGCTGATTAATTATTTCATGCCCTTATGGGTGATGAAGTAGAGCCAAGAAAAGATTTTATAGACGAAAATGCAAAGTTGGTTGTTAACCTGGATGTATAGCGCTCTCTAAGAATTTAAATTACTTTCTACCCACCTCATTACTTTGCTTGCAGATTCTTTTGAATCTTTAACATAAAAAGGCTCTCCTATATTCAAAGTAATAGTCCCTGGTTTTTTTAGGAATTTATGCGCAGGCCAACAACCCCCTGAGTTATGACAAAGAGGCAAAACTTTTACATTATTTCTTTTGGCCAATTCAAAGCTGCTTCTTGCATATTTCCCTACCCTACCGGCCTTAACCCTTGTTCCCTCAGGAAACAGCAATACATACATCCCGTTTTGTAGTCTATTAGACCCTTCTTCTAGAGTTTGAAGGATAGCTTCTTTAGGCTTGCTTCTATCAATAGCAATAGGATTTAACATTTTCATAGCCCAGCCCCATAAAGGAATATATAAAAGCTCTTTTTTTAATAGCGTGCACAGAGGATGAAACAAATATTGCATGGAAAAGGTTTCCCATTGCCCTTGGTGGTTTGAAACAATTACACAAGGCTCATCTGGTAGATTCTCTTTTCCTATTACCTCAACCTTTATTTTGCAAGTTAGATGCAAAAACCAGTTTGCAAATTTAGGCCAAAGAGAGAAAAGTTTAAGCCTGTTATTTAACCCCAAGAAGGGACCAATAAGGCAGGCAATTAAACTAGCCAACACTCCTGAGGTTATATAACCTATATAGAATATGGCAGATCTAAGAATAGTCACTTTGAGTGTGTACTATAAATTTGGCAGCCTCTAAAAGGTTATCAAAACAGTGATCAGGTGGAGGGCTATTTTCAGTACCAAATACTTTCTCGCCATAACCACCAGTCTTGATTAGTAAGGGTGTACATCCATGATTCCTTCCCGCCAATATATCTGACTCTTTGTCCCCAATAAAATATTTACCCCTTAGATCTATATCCATTTTGTTTTCTATTTCTTTTAGAAGCCCTGTTTGCGGCTTTCTGCACATGCATAAACTCTCGGGAGCATGAGGACAGTAAGCTATATATTCAATTTTACCCCCCACGTTACTTAAAAGATTGAGCATATGCTGATGAATATCTGCTAGCTCTGAATCTGAAATAATTTTTTTTTCAATACAAGCCTGATTGGTTGCAATAGCTATTTTATAGCCATTATTATTGAGCAAAGCAATTGCTTCTAGACTGCCGGTTATAGGTTTAAAATCTTCTGGTTTAGTTACGTAGGTCATTAGGTCAACATTAATTACCCCATCTCTATCTAAGATAATAAATTCGTCCATAATCATTTAAATACTATAATTTTCTGTTAAAAAATCATTAACTTCTTTAATATTTACCCTTTTTTGTTCCATTGAATCTCTATCCCTTATGGTTACTGTATCATCATCAATAGTTTGAAAATCGACGGTTATACAAGCAGGTGTACCCACTTCATCATGTTTTCGGTAACTTTTGCCGATATTGCCTGTATTTTCTAGAAGAACTCTTCCTGATATTGTTTTTTGTAATGTATTTTTTAAATCAAGTGACTTCTCAACGATCGCACTATCATTTCTTTTCAAGGGGATTACTGCTACCTTTATGGGGGACAAGTGTGGTTTTAGAGATAAAACCGTTCTTTCTTTGTCATTATCTAAGCTTTCCACTCTATAGGCTTCATTAAGCACCGCAAGAAAGCCCCTATCAACGCCTGCAGATGGTTCAATTACGTAAGGAACTAACCATTCTTTAGTTTCTAGGTCTTGTACGGCTAGTTTAGCGTTAGATTGAGAGTTCTCAGTCACTTTAGCGCTTATTTTTAATTCTTTTTGACCTTTAGTGTGTGAGCCTAGATCAAAATCAGTTCTATTAGCTATGCCCTCTAGCTCTTCTAGGCCGTGAGGGTATTTATACATAATATCCACCGTGGCTTTGGAGTAATGGGCCAGTTCGTCATTGGGAACGTGATAGAGCTCCAAGTTTTCTTTCTTTATGCCCTGATCTTCCCACCACTGTAGCCTTAAATCTGTCCATGTTTTATGCCATTCATCGTCTTCTCCTGGTTTTACAAAGAATTCAAGCTCCATTTGCTCAAATTCACGGACTCTAAATATAAAATTTCTGGGAGTAATTTCATTTCTAAAGGCCTTTCCCATTTGGGCTATACCAAAGGGTAGGGAGTGTGGTGTTGAGTCCAGTACATTTTTAAAGTTAGTAAAAATATTTTGAGCTGTTTCTGGTCTTAAGTAAGCAAAAGAATTTCCATCTTCTACGGGCCCAACATTTGTTTTGAACATTAAATTAAATGGCCTTGGATCTGTAAGATCACTTGATCCACATCCCGGACATTTGCCATCTTGAATATGATCTGCTCTCCATCTTGAATTGCAGTTTCTGCAATCCAATAGAGGGTCTGAAAATGTATCTTCATGCCCAGAGTATTTAAGCACCAACGGGTTGGTCAAAATAGAAGAGTCGATTCCTTCG
>CAYVAL010000059.1:0-5360 GCA_964449395.1 uncultured Gammaproteobacteria bacterium
AGAATTTCGACTTGAGGTTTCTTGAGCTATCTGATGATTTCTTTCAATAAGAAAAATGTTGTTAAACTTAGAGGAAAGCTCTCTGCCTATTGCAATACCGGAAACTCCTCCGCCGATCACTAAGCAATCTGCTTCAAATCTTTCTAATTTGTTCAATACTTTCTAAAGAAATTTATTATATTTACTGTTATGGTTGAGGCTCACTCAGTATAGATACCTAAGGTAGAAAAGTTTAGAGAAATCGAATATTTATGAAATTAAATTATGGAATCATAGGAACTGGGATGATGGGTTGTGAACATATACGTAATCTTAGAAAAATACCTGACGTTAATATAGTTGCAATTGCTGACCCTAATGAAAGATCTAGAAAATGGGCTAAACAGAACTGTGAAGATCAATTCAAACCCAGGCTCTACGAAGATTATAAAGAGCTTTTAATGCAGCAAGATATTGATGTTGTTGTGATTGCAAGCCCAAATCACACACATATAGAGATCATGAGAGAAGTATTTAAAACGGATAAACATGTTCTCCTCGAAAAGCCAATGTGCACAAATATATCTGATGGGATGGAAGTACTTGAAGGTAGTAAAAAGCATAAAGGTATAGTCTGGATTGGTCTTGAATACCGGTTTATGTCGCCTATCCAGTCTTTGATCAATCATGTTAATGAAATAGGCAATATTAAGATGCTCTCTATAAGAGAGCATAGATTTCCATTTCTAGAAAAAGTTGATAACTGGAATCGTTTTAATAAAAACACTGGGGGAACACTTGTAGAAAAATGCTGTCATTTTTTTGATTTGATGAATCTCATGGTTCCGAGTAAACCTATAAAAATTTATGCTTCTGGAGGTCAAGACGTAAACCATTTAGAAGAAAAATATGAAGGCAAAACACCTGACATAATTGATAACTCATTTGTGCTCATTGATTATGAAGAAGGGCAAAGAGCGATGCTCGACTTATGTATGTTTGCTGAAGCTGGAAAATATGAACAAGAAATTGTTTTGACCGGGGATTGCGGTAAGTTAGAAACCCGTATTCCAAGCAATGAACTTCTATTAACGAATAGAAAAAAACATTCCTATAAAACTATAGAGATTAAAGAAGATCCAAGAGTTAAAGAAGTGGGGTTTCATCATGGTGCTAGTTATATTGAGCACTTAGAATTAATAGAATGCATCAACAACAACAATCATCCTTTGATAGATTGTCAGAAAGGGCTTGATTCAATTGTTATTGGATTAGCAGCACAAAGATCAATCCAGACAGGAGAACCTGTTCACCTTAATAACTTCTTATAATAAATATGACATACAAATCGATAAAAGACATGCCCCAAGTAGGTTTTGGCCTCTGGAAAATACCTCGGGAAGTTTGTTCAGATACAGTTTATAAAGCCATAGAGTCGGGTTATAGGCATTTAGATTCAGCTTCTGATTATGCTAATGAAAAGGAAGTGGGTAAAGGGATTAAAGCAGCTATAGACCAAGGTTTATGCAAAAGAGAGGACCTTTGGATAACATCCAAACTATGGAATACATACCACCATCCAAATCACGTTAAACCTGCCCTAGAAAAAACACTACAAGACCTAGGGCTAGATTATCTTGATCTTTATATGATTCACTTTCCAATTTCATTAGAGTTTGTACCTTTCGATGATAGATATCCACCTGAATGGTTTCATGATCCTGATAACGCAGAACCTAAAATGATGCCCTCTAGAGTACCTTTATCGGAAACTTGGCATGCAATGGAATCACTAAAAGAAGAAGGCCTGACAAAACATATTGGTATTTGTAATTACTCTTCTAGTTTGCTTCATGACTTGATGAACTACTGTGAAACTAAACCTGAAATTCTTCAAATTGAATCTCATCCTTACCTAACGCAAGAAAAGCTTATACGTTTGGCGAAGAATTATGGTCTAGAGGTAACAGCTTTCTCGCCTTTAGGCTCAATATCCTATGAAGAACTTGGTGGTGCAGAAGAGAGTGAATCACTTCTAAGAAATGAAATTGTAAAATCAATTTCAAAAGATCTTGATATGTCTCCTGCTCAATTAATTCTGGGTTGGGCTCTAAATAGAGGGACTTCGATTGTAGTTAAGAGTACTGACGAAAGTCGTATGAAAGAAAATCTAAATGCCTCAGAAATTAAACTAGACCAATCCATTCTAGATAAAATATCGGCCCTCAATATTAATAAGAGATACAACGATCCGGGTATTTTCTGTGAAGATGCCTTTAATACCTTCTTTCCAATTTATGACTAAAAAAGCTTTCTTACAAGAAGTAGAGAGGGATAAAGACTTAATCACTCCTGCTTCTACTCAGAATTGGGTAGAAGAAAATAAAATATCGATTGAATCTCAACTTGAAAAATATGGGGCCATTCTTTTTAGCGACCTTCCTATTGAGAGTGCAGAAGACTTTGATCTTTTCGTATCTGCTTTCCAATACGACACATTTACCTATGAAGAATCTCTGTCTAATGCGGTCAGAATAAACAAAACCGATAAAGTTTTTACAGCAAATGAAGCTCCTAGAGAAATTGAGATATTTCTTCATCATGAAATGGCTCAAACCCCCATATATCCAAAATATATATTCTTTTTTTGTAAATCCGCTTCTCTCCATGGAGGGGAAACGCCTTTATGTCGTTCAGATTATTTATTCGCCGAACTGCTAAAAGCAGACCCAGATTTAGTAGCTAAGTTTGATAAAAATGGGGTCATCTATAATTCCATTATGTCCAGTGGAGATGAATTAGTCTCCGGCCAAGGGAGAAGTTGGCAAAAAACTCTAGGAGTTAAATCTAAAAAAGAAGCAGAAACTAGACTGAACGATCTTGGTTATTCATGGAATTGGGTTGAGGGAGATAACTTATCGGTTACAACGAAACCATTTGCAGCCATTAAAGAATTAAAGGATGGTAATAAATCATTTTTTAATCAAGTTCTTGCAGCCTCATTAGGTTGGAAAAAGAATTCAGAGGATGATCTCTCACCTGTTAAATTTGGCAATGGTGAAGAAATACCTGAAGCGAGTATTCAAATGATTTCTGAATTGGCCAAATCACTAACCTTGCTTAGGCATTGGAAAGATAATGATATTGTACTAATAGATAACTATAGAGTTATGCATGGCAGAAAACCTTTCTCAGGAGAAAAAAATAGAGAGGTCTTAGTTTCATTAACAACTTAAAGATATCTCTTGAAGAATCTCCAAACTTCTTCAGAGGCATTAATATCGTCATTGCCTGACCCAAAGTAATACCAAAAGATAGGATTTTCCCACCAATTGATTTTAAAACCAGGCCACACATGCCTACCTTCAACTATTTTATACATCCATACTTCTTCATTTGAGCTTTGCGACCAGTAACGCTCAAAATAAATATCGTATTCAGAACCTTCTGCTTTCTTAGTAATCATTTTTGTAGACTTATTATCTAAGTTATAAGAATCAGCAAAAAAACTTATTGTGGATGGTAAATCGTAATAGGCTCCCCAACCTCCATCATTTTCCATATCTCCATCAAATAAAGTAATTTGATCGCCAGTTCCATGTATTTCAAAAATGGGGACTGGAGATTGTGTATTACACATATCTTTAGTCTTACTCATTAAAGATCCAGCCACAGGAGCAACAGCTCTAAATAAATCTGCGGACGTGCAAGCTAGAAGATAGCTCATATCTCCTCCGTTAGACATACCGGTAGCAAAACCTTGTTTTCTTTTGAGGCTATATTCTTCAGAAAGTAATGTAAAAAGATCCCTTATAAAAGATACATCATCAACTGTTGAGTCTTTGTGAAATTCATAGCCAACATTAAAAAAAGTATTGCCTCCACTGTCTTTGGTTCCTTGCGGATAAACAACCACAAATCCCTCTCTATCAGCAATAGTATTCATTCCTGAGTATTCCATTATCTGCCCAGCCGATCCTGTGAAGCCATGAATAACAAATACAACGGGTGAATCTTCATTAAAGTTATCAGGGACGTGGACTATATATTCCCTCTCAACGCCTTCATGAATAATTGTCCTTGGCTCGCTTATTAAGAGCGAAGAATAAAGTAAGGATAATAAAATTATTAGTCTAGTGTGCATTGTCTCTATCTCCTTGATGGAAAAACATTAATCTCTCTCCTAATTTTTCATAAAAGAGCATAGGATTATGATCAACCCCCTCTGCAATCAAGAAATCGTAATTAATATTTAATTTATCTAAATAATTCTTATATTCCTCAATACTTGGTAAATTTGGATCTTCTGATCCCGACCATAACAATAACTTTGGTGTAACCTTTTTAGATTCTTTATGTTTCTTGGCTAAAGACCAAGCATCATTGCCTTCACCAACATAATAAACATCTGATTTTGCTCCTCTAGGATCATCTTCAAATCCAGCATTATCCTGTATCAATTTTTCAATCATATAGGATCCACCTCCTGCAGCAACCGTGCCAAAAAGTTCGGGGTACTTAAACATATATCTTGTTGCCCCTCTTCCTCCTTGAGAGAACCCTTCCAAGCCTCTACCAGATTTATTGGATACCGTTCTATATGTTTGATCTATATGAGGTATTAATTCTTGTATAAAGACGTCCTCTCCAAATGAATCCAATTCTTCCGAGTTGTAATGACTCAGTTCACCCCCATTCACGAAAACATACAAAGCTGAACCTAAGGATTCATTTTCCTGCAGTTTATGTATGAAATTAGAAATCAATACTGACCTTGCCTCATTGCCTGGCCTTCCTCCATGAAGGTAATAAACAGTTCTAAAATTCTTTTGTGTCTCTTGATAATATAAATCAGGTATATAGATATAGTATCCAACCGGAATCTGCATTGAATCACTGATAAAAGATCCTCTTTTTAATTGATCTGGCAATTCAAACCTTTCATTTACCGAGTTCTGCCATGAGAACTCTTTCGAATATTCTTTTATAAAGGCTCTTAGTTCATTATCAGTTGCTATGCTGTCTCCATTAACATCAAGAAGAGAGAAACCTAGACCGGGCCATTCTTCTTTGTTTATGAACCCATCTGAATTTGTATCAAGCTCTTTAATCTTATAAACAGCGTATTCTGTAGCAACAAAACTCACTATATTTTTAGATTGGAATATAAAAATTACCAAGAATAGGCTTAAAACTATCCATTTTATTTTCATTATTTACTGACTGCGTATCCCCAGTAGTTATATCCTGCAATTCTTGGAGTATTTGGGAGGTACATTTCCTCCATTTCTATAATGTCGAAGCCTGATTCTTGTATTAATGAGGGAATTTTTCTATTGATATTACAGCCGCCCGCGAGTTTTCCCCAAAGAGGGTTAATT
>CAYVAL010000060.1:0-5351 GCA_964449395.1 uncultured Gammaproteobacteria bacterium
TCTAGGAAAGGAAGGGCATAGAGTTAATGCTATCTCAGCAGGTCCAATTAAGACATTAGCCGCATCAGGGGTAAAAAACTTTAGGAAAATGCTTTCTTATAATGCATCTAGATCTCCAATAGGAAGGAATATAACTACCAAAGAAGTCGGCGATGCCGCAACTTTTTTAAGTTCTGACATGGCCAGTGGAATAAGTGGAGAATTACTTTACGTTGATGGTGGGTTCAATATTACTGCTATGGGCTCTATTGAAGAGGCTGAAAGTTAATTAAATCTTTCTATTTTTAAACTATTTTGCAAAGAAAGTTGAATTTCAGAAAGTTCAGCTAAAGATTTCTGTTGATTAAGAAAATTACTCAAATTAGCCATCTGTTCTGTATCAAGATCAGTTTGTCCGGATTTAACCTCATCAAGCCTATATAGAATTAAATCTCCATTGGACATATTTACACTGCTATGGACACTGCCTACACCTGAACGCGGTAAAGCAAAGATATTATCTATTGCGTTTGAGGGAAGAAGTGAACTATCTCTTTTTAGTTTCTTATAATTTTCTAGCTCCAATCCATCATTGGTTGCCAGCACCTCCAATGAAGACCCTTCATTTAAATTTCCAAGCTGATCCGCAACAAATAATTGTGACAAATTTAAAGATTCCTCATCAATATAATCTTTGGTTACTTTATCTTTTACCTGATCAAATGTTAATTGTGTTTCTGCTATATTCTCTTTTACTTGAACCATTACAGCTTTAAGGCCTTCTGATTCAAAAAGTTCAGGATAGTCACCCTCTTCGCTTACATTGAAGATAAAATCTTTGATGGCTGCTGTATTAAGAACTTCGGGGGTGTTGTTCTCTGAAAAGAAATCTAATTCAATCTTTGAAAAAGGGATCATTTCTGCTATTTCATCTAAATTCCCTGCTGTAAAGCTTAACTCAGATACCTGATCTAATAATTCAAAGTATTCATCTTCTGCTTTTTCACTTGCCAGCCTTTCGATGATAATACTTTTTCTATCTTCAAGAGAAGATGGTGTTGGTTGCTCAATGCTAACAAGCTTCAATAAATGAACGCTATTAAGAAGGTTTATTGGGTCACTCACTTCTCCAGCAGTCATTTTTTCTAAAGCAGATTCAAATTCAGGAGGAAGAAGCGTTCCGTCTGTAACCCCAAGACTGCCATCCATTTCTTTAGTACCTTCGTCTTCGGAAATCTCTTTGACCAATCCTTCAAAACTTGAACCTGAATCTATATCCTTTTTTGCCTCAGCTAGTATAAAAGTAGCCTCCTCCAGCGATCTGCTATCATTTACATCAATCATAATATGAGCAACGGACTTTCTAACCGTATCGTCAAAATCTGATAAATAGTCTTCATAAGCTTCTCTAATCTCATCTTCCAAAATATTTGATCTATCTAACAAGGTTTCTTGGTCTATCTCAATGTAACTTACTTTAACCTGTTGAGGTCTCGTATAAGATTTTGAATTCAAGTTGTAGTATGCATCAAGATCATCTTCAGTATATTCAACAGAATTTTTAAATTTTTCAGAAGGGTATTTAATGAAGGAGATATCTCTTTCTTGTTCTGCTAAATTTATTGAATTTCTTACTTCTAGATTTGTAATGAAAGATGAATTTGTTAATGATAATCGCCAGATATTAGTTATAAAGTCTTCTCTTATCCGTTTAAGGTAATCACTGGGTATAAAGCCATTGCTTCGTGCAAATGCATCAAAGCTAGCCCTACTGAAAGTTCCATTTTCTAGAAATTGATCTGAGTTAGATAACTGTTCAAATATGTATACGTCTGGTAAATCTAAACTTCGCTGATCTAAATAATTAAGTACAGAAAATTTACTTATTAGAGAGTTTGTAGCAATCTCAAGAAGAATCTCTTCGTCGACTACTTGATCTGGAAATCTTTCAGCAATCAAAGATTGCTGGGAGCTGAATTCAAAACTCAGATCAGAAGTGTTAATAGCTTTAGATCCAACCTTTACAGCTACATTAGCATTACTTTCTGAGAAAAAACCTGCCCATCCCACCGAACCAATAAAAGTAATGATTATTGCAG
Organism: uncultured Gammaproteobacteria bacterium; assembly: GCA_964449395.1. Taxonomy (GTDB): domain Bacteria; phylum Pseudomonadota; class Gammaproteobacteria; order Magnimaribacterales; family Magnimaribacteraceae; genus Magnimaribacter. The sequence continues at coordinate 2,079 of CAYVAL010000060.1, forward strand.
CTACTATTACCTTGGTAACATTACCAGTGAGACTATTTCTTATACTCTGTATTCCTGACATATTATTATTTTATAACTAAAAAAAGCGCGCCATTTGGCGCGCTCTTTAAAAACTTATTGAGTTTACAGGCTTTCTTTAAGAGCCTTACCTGCTTTAAATCCAACAGATTTAGATGCAGAGATTTGGATAGTAGCTCCTGTTTGAGGGTTTCTACCTGTTCTAGCTGCTCTGTGTCTTACATTAAAGGTACCGAAACCAACCAGGGAAACACTGTCTCCACCAGCTAGGCTTCCAGCTATTGCATTTAAAGTTGCTTCAACTGCTCTTCCGGCTTCTGCTTTTGAACTGTCAGTTGCTGCTGCTACAGCGTCTGTTAATTGGGCTTTATTCACGTTAATCTCCTAGAGTCTTGTTAAGCCGACTTGTCCCTATGCAAGTCAGTCATACCGATTAAAACCCTACTATAAAGCCTTGTCAAGGGAGAATTTGATTTAATTAATGGGCTTTGACAGAGCTTTTTTTCTGTCTGGGTTTTTTTGAAGGAACTTTATCTGCCTCCTCATCCTTTTCCCATGGAATAGGCTGCCTGGTTAAAACAATATCTAAGACCTCATCGATCCACCTTACAGGTTTAATCTCTAATTCTGCTTTTATATTTTCTGGGATTTCCTTTAAATCTCTTACGTTTCCTTCTGGAATTAAAACCGTTTTAATACCCCCTCTTCTGGCAGCTAATAATTTTTCTTTCAAACCACCAATCTTCAAGACCTCACCTCTTAAGGTAATTTCTCCTGTCATAGCAACATCTGACCTGACGGGTATCTTTGATAACACTGAAGTCAAGGCAGTTGCCATTGCAGCTCCAGCACTAGGGCCATCTTTTGGTGTGGCACCTTCTGGCACGTGAATATGAATATCTTGCTCTTCATAGAACTTGGGGTCTATTCCAAGAGATTCTGATCTAGATCTAACAACTGAGAGAGCTGCTTGAATAGACTCCTGCATGACATCTCCTAGAGAACCTGTCTTAATTATTTTACCTTTTCCAATAAAACTTGAAGCCTCTATAGTGAGTAGTTCCCCTCCAACCTGAGTCCAGGCTAATCCAGTTACTTGCCCTATCCTGTCGTCCTCTTCAGCTTCACCAAATTCAAACTTTCTAACTCCACAATAGTCTTCTAACACGGAAGGTTTTATAGAAATATTTGTATCCTTTTTGGCATCAGAATTTTGTTTAACAACTTTTCTGCAAATCTTAGCTATTTCTCTTTCAAGAGATCTTACACCTGCCTCTCTAGTGAAATATCTAATTAAATCTTTGATTGTAGAGTTGGGAATAGAAAGCTCTTTCTCTTTCAAGCCATTGTTCTTTTTTTGTTTATTTATAAGATACTTTTCTGCAATATTAACTTTTTCGTCTTCTGTATAGCCTGGCAGAGTAATAATTTCCATACGATCCAATAGAGCTGATGGGATGTTCAAACTATTAGCAGTACAAACGAACATAATATCGGACAAATCATAATCGACTTCTAAATAATGATCATTAAATGTGTGATTTTGTTCAGGATCTAAAACCTCTAATAATGCAGAAGCTGGATCCCCTCTGAAATCCTGTCCCATTTTGTCAATTTCATCTAATAAAAATAATGGGTTTTTTACTCCAGTTTTAGAGAGCTTTTGCAATATGCGTCCTGGCATTGAACCTATATAAGTTCTTCTATGTCCTCTAATCTCTGCTTCATCTCTAACACCGCCCAAAGACATTCTTACAAACTTTCTATTTGTGGCCCTTGCAATTGACTCCCCCAAAGAAGTCTTGCCAACTCCAGGAGGTCCAACCAAGCACAATACAGGACCTTTTAATTTCTTGACTCGTTTTTGAACTGCCAAATACTCTAAAATCCTTTCCTTTACTTCTTCTAGACCAAAATGGTCTTCATTTAACACTTCGCTAGCTTTAGTTAGATCAGATCTTATTTTACTTTTTTTCTTCCAAGGGATATTCAACATCCAATCGATATAGCTTCTAACAACGGATGCTTCCGCAGACATTGGCGACATCATCTTATATTTTTGAAGCTCACTCATAGCTTTTTCTTGAGCCTCTTTAGTCATTCCGGCTTCAGTTATTTTAGCTTCTAGCTGCTCTGCCTCTTCTGCTTCATCTATCTCACCAAGTTCTTTTTTTAGAGCCTTCATCTGTTCGTTTAAGTAATACTCTTTTTGACTCTTCTCCATTTGGTTTTTAACTCTTCCACGTATTTTCTTTTCTACTTTGGAGAGATCTAGTTGAGAATCTAGATGTTCTAAAATTTTGTTCGCTCTATCGGAAAGACTCATCATTTCTAGAATTTCTTGCTTTTGGCTTATGTCGATAGAAAGATGTCCTACAAGGGTGTCTGTAAGTCTTGATAAAGAGTCAATTGCATTTACTGTATTAAGAACTTCAGGTGTAGCTTTTCTGGTCAGTTTCACATATTCCTGGAACTGTTTCTTTAAAGAAGGAAGAAAATGTTTAGTATTATCAGATTCAGGTTCCTCTTCTAGAGCATTCACTGTTACAGACATAAATTCTTTAGAATCTTGAAGAGACTCTATTGACGCTCTTCTGTTTCCTTCAACCAGAACTTTTAAAGTTCCATCGGGTAACTTAATAAGCTGAAGAATTGTTGAAAGAGTTCCTATAGGGTAAAGATCTCCTATCTTAGGATCATCTTGCTGAGCACTTTTTTGTGCCACGAGCATGATTTGTTTATCACCTGCCATAGCGGCCTGTAAGGCTGTTATAGATTTTTCTCTTCCAACAAATAGCGGTGTGACCACCGAAGGGAAAATTACAACATCTCTTAATGGTAAAAGTGGAATATTCAAATTTTTTGTATCAGACATAAGTGTTACCTCTACATCTAATATTGGGGGTTTATTTTAAAAATACAAGTATTAACCTGTTTTAGTCTTAGAAGTCTTTTCATATACCATTAATGGCTCAGACTCACCTTTGACTACAGAGCCATCTAGAACAACTTTGTTTAACGATTCTTCAGAAGGTACTTTATACATAGTCTCCATTAGAATATGTTCCAGTATAGACCTTAAACCTCTTGCTCCGGTTTTTCTCTCTATAGCTTTCTTTGCGATTTCAGAAAGAGCATCCTCACGAATGTCTAGTTCTACATCTTCCATTTCAAACAGTTTAGAAAATTGTTTGGTTAAGGAGTTTTTAGGTTCTGTTAGAATTTTAATTAACGCATCTTCATCAAGCTGTTCCA
>CAYVAL010000061.1:0-5344 GCA_964449395.1 uncultured Gammaproteobacteria bacterium
GGCGGGTATGCCAGTACAGGACATTGAAATGTGGCAATTTCATCCTACAGGTATACATGGAGCAGGTACTCTCGTAACGGAAGGATGTAGAGGTGAAGGCGGTTATTTGCTTAATAAAGATGGCGAACGTTTTATGGAAAGATATGCACCTAACGCTAAAGATTTAGCAAGTAGAGATGTTGTAGCAAGATCCATGGCACTAGAAATTTTGGAAGGCAGAGGGTGTGGACCAAATGCTGATCATATATTTTTAAGGCTAGATCATTTAGGGCCCGAAGTAGTTCATAAAAGGCTACCGGGAATTACTGAGCTTTCTAAGACATTTGCGGGAGTTGATCCTGCTGTTCAACCTATACCAGTTGTTCCGACCTGCCATTACATGATGGGAGGAATACCAACGAATATAAATGGGCAGGTTATTTCTGTCCAGAATGGAGAGGATACAATAATTGATGGATTATATGCAGCAGGTGAAGTTGCCTGTGTATCTGTTCACGGAGGAAATAGGTTAGGTGGCAACTCTCTTCTTGATTTAGTTGTTTTCGGAAGAGCTGCCGGTCTTTATATTGAAGAAACAATGAAGCAAGGTGTGGAGCTTAAAAATGCTTCGCATGATGATATAGATAAAGCTTTAGAGAGGCTAAATAAACTCAATGCTTCTACTGAAGGCGATCAAGTATCTGTTCTAAAAGAAAAGATGCAACAGAATATGCAAAACAACTTTGGAGTCTTTAGGAGAGGTGATTTGATGGAAAAAGGTATTGATGAGCTTGCGAAGACTCGAGAGGAGGTTGATAGCATGTATCTCCAAGATAAGTCTGCAACATTTAATACTGCTAGAATCGAAGCATTAGAAATGCAAAATTTATTTGAAGTTGCTGAAGCCACAGCAATTACAGCAAATGAGAGAAAAGAAAGTCGTGGTGCCCATGCAAGGGATGATTTTACTGAACGTGATGATGAAAACTGGTTAAAACATTCAATTTACTATGCTGATACTAAAGAGGTAAGTAAAAGAGATGTTAACTACAGACCTAAGACTGTCCAAGCTTTTCAGCCGATGGTAAGGAGTTATTAATGAGCGCTGCATCTATTCCGGTAGAACAAATTAAAACCATAACAATGAGCATTTATCGTTATGACCCAACGGTAGACAAAAAGCCATATATGCAAGATGTGGTAGTAGAAATACCAACCGATAAAGATATCATGGTCCTAGATGCCCTTCATCTAGCAAAACAACAGGAACCTTCTCTGTCTTATAGAAGATCATGCAGAGAAGGTGTTTGTGGATCTGATGGAATGAATATTAATGGAAAGAACGGTTTGGCTTGTGTTACTCCTTTATCAGAAGTTCTAAAGAGAGACAAAATCACTCTTCGTCCAATGCCTGGACTTCCAGTTGTAAGAGATTTAATTGTAGATATGAAACAGTTTTTTGACCAACTAGAAAAAGTTAAACCATATCTGATCACCAAAAGTGATTCACCTGACATAGAAAGAAAACAAACCCCTGAAGACAGAGAAGAATTAGATGGTCTTTACGAATGCATTTTATGTGGCTGTTGCTCTACTTCTTGTCCTTCTTTCTGGTGGAACCCGGATAAATTCCTTGGTCCCGCAGCTCTATTACAATCTTGGAGATTCATAGCAGATAGCCGAGATGAGGCAACTGAAGAAAGACTCGATGACTTAGAAGATGCTTTCAGTCTATATCGGTGTCATGGAATCATGAATTGTGTGTCGGTCTGTCCAAAAGGTTTGAATCCAACAGAAGCAATTTCAAAAATTAGAAATAAATTATTAACAAGAGAAAAAGCTTAATAATTTCTTTCTTTATCTTAGGAGGACTCCTCAGGTCCTCATTTATCCTCTACAATGCTTTTCGGTATGAATACGTATAATTTCTATAGATTGAATTTTAGGGAGAAAAAATGAATCTGCACGAATATCAAGCTAAACAGTTATTCAGAGAGTACAAAATTTCTGTTTCAGAAGGTTTGGCTGCTTCTTCAAGTGATGAAGCAGAAAAGGTAGCCAAATCACTAAATGTTGATAAATGGGTTGTTAAGGCCCAAGTACATGCTGGAGGGAGAGGAAAAGCAGGGGGTGTTGAAATTGTAGAAAGCATTGACGGAGTAAGAAACTTTGCTGATAAATGGTTAGGAAAAAACTTAGTTACATTCCAAACGGATGAGAAAGGCCAATTAGTTTCTCAAATATTAATAGAAACATGTACTTCAATTGATAAAGAACTATATTTGGGTGCTGTCATAGACAGGGCATCTCAAAGATTAGTCGTTATGGCTTCAACTGAAGGTGGAGTAAATATCGAGGAAGTAGCTGAAGAAACCCCTGAGAAGATATTCAAAGCCGAAATAGACCCCGTTAAAGGTCCCAACGAATTACAAGCAAATTACCTGGCTAAGAATCTAGTACTTAATGAAGTCCAGTGTTTGCAGTTTAGAGAAATATTTAATGGCTTGATAAATCTATTTTTAGAAAAAGACTTATCTCTTTTTGAAGTTAATCCTCTTGTAATAACTGAATCCGGAGATTTAATTTGTTTAGATGCAAAAATTAATGTCGATTCTAATGCTCTATATAGACAAGAAGAAGTAGAGAAATTAAGAGATCCTTCGCAAGAGGATGCTAGAGAAGCAAAGGCTGCTGAATGGGATCTAAGTTACGTTGCTTTAGATGGAAACATTGGGTGCATGGTTAATGGGGCAGGATTAGCTATGGGTACTATGGACATAATTAAATTGCATGGTGGTGAGCCAGCTAATTTTTTAGATGTAGGAGGAACGGCTGACTCTAAAAGAGTTGCAGAAGCCTTTAAAATAATTCTCTCTGATGAAAATGTGAACACCGTCTTAATTAATATTTTTGGAGGTATAGTTAGATGTGATGTTATTGCAGATGGTATTGTTGAGGCACTAACTGTAATGGGGGTTTCTGTTCCAGTTATTGTTAGGTTGGAGGGTAATAGTGCGGAAAAAGGTCTTAATATTCTTGATGAATGTGAACTCAATATAATTCCAGCATCTAATCTAGAAGAGGCTGCAAGCCTTGCTGTCAAAGCATCGAAGGGAGAAATTTAATGAGTATACTGATTGATAAAACTACCAAAGTGATCTGTCAGGGCTTCACAGGAGGTCAAGCAACACAACACTGTATTCAATGCCTGGATTATGGAACTCAATTAGTAGGAGGAGTTACTCCTGGAAAAGGTGGCCAGACTCACTTGGAACTTCCAGTTTTTAATTCTGTTAAAGAATCTGTTGAAACTACCGGAGCAACTGCTAGCTTGATATTCGTGCCGGCAAAGTTTTGCAAAGCTTCAATTCTTGAGGCGGCTGAATCAGGTATTTCTTTAATTGTTTGCATAACAGAAGGTATTCCTACAATTGATATGTTAGAAGTAAAAGCTAGATGTGATGATCTTGGAGTCAGGTTAATTGGACCTAATTGTCCAGGTATTATCACACCAGGTGAATCAAAGATGGGAATTATGCCTGGAGATATTCACATGCCTGGCAAGGTTGGCATTATATCTAGGTCTGGGACACTAACTTATGAGGCTGTAAAGCAAACTTCAGATCTTGGTTTTGGGCAAACCAGTTGTGTTGGCATTGGAGGAGATCCAATACCGGGAACTAGCTTTATAGATGTATTAGATTTATTTGAAAAAGATGCCTCTACAGAGGCTATTGTTATGGTTGGCGAAATAGGAGGAACAGCTGAAGAGTCAGCAGCAGAATTTATACAATCAAATGTCAGTAAGCCAGTCGTATCTTATATAGCAGGAGTCACTGCTCCTCCTGGAAAGAGAATGGGTCATGCTGGAGCAATTATTGCTGGAGGAAAAGGAACTGCTGAAGATAAATTCAAAGCACTCGAAGCTGCAGGAGTACATACTGTAAAAAGTCCTGCTGATATTGGTAAAGGTATAGCAGAGATAACAGGATGGTAGAAGAATTTAATCATCTAAGAATAGAAGATAATGGTAATTATATTATCTGTTATCTATCAAATCCTCCGACTCACACTTTAACTTCTTCAGGAGTTTCTGAAATACATTCATTTCTAGACTTAGTTGAAAAAAGAGATGACTTAAGAGTACTAGCCTTTACAGGTGAAGGTAAGGGTGTGTTTATCAAGCATTACGAAGTTGGTGAATTAGCTAATACAGCTGAAAAGAATTTAGAAACGAAAACAGATCAGCAAGAGACAAGAGAACTCCATGCTTTTCATACTATGCTGTTACGATTAAGAGACCTAGATCCAATTGTTGTAGCGGGTATTAATGGTAACACTGCTGGAGGAGGTTGCGAATTTTCTTTAGGTTGCGACTTAAGGGTCATGTCAGAGGGTAATTTTTTAATTGGCCTTCCCGAAACTTCAGTAGGTATCCTCCCCGGAGGAGGAGGAACACAGAGATTATCAAGATTGATTGGCTCCTCCAGAGCTTTAGATCTAATCCTTCATGCTAAATTACTCAGTCCAAAAGAGGCTTATGATCTAGGGATAATTAATCAACTCGTATCTGAGGATACTTTTAATCAGGAATTGATTTCATATTGTGAAGACCTTTCTAATAGAGCCCCTGTTGCATTACAGCAAGTCAAAAAGATCATTCATCAGGGACTTGAAATGTCCCTAGAAGATAGCCTCCTGATTGAGCAGAAGGCCTTTGATGTAACAATGAACTCGAAGGATGCTGCAAGAGCCATGAGAGCTTTGCTAAATACTCAAGAAAACATAGAGGATGTTTCTGAGTTTAAGTGGGAAGGGGAGTGATTACTCCTCTGCTACTTTAATAAGTTGCTTACCAAAATTCTTTCCACTCAAAACATCTCTTAAGCCTTGAGGGGCATTCTCAAAACCTTCTGTGATTGTTTCTTCGTACTTAATTTTGCCTTCAGATATCCACTGAGATAATTCTTCCGTAGCTTGTCTCCATTCCTTAAACCATTCTGTGACTACAAAAAATCTATGCTCTGGAGCCGGATCCACCGCACCAAAAATATGAAATGGAGTTTCTTCTTTAGTCATATCTTCTGAGTTATAAGCCGATATGAATCCACAAATCGGGACACGGGAACCTTCATTAAGAAGCGTTGCAACAGCCTTACTTACAGGTCCTCCGACATTTTCAAAATAAATATCAATACCGTCAGGACATGCTTTAGCAAGATCTTCCTGTATATTTCCAGCTTTGTAATCAATGCACTCGTCAAAGCCTAATTCGTCTTTAACATAAGAGCATTTCTTTTCTCCGCCAGCTACTCCCACAACTCTGCAACCAAGAATTTTACCCATCTGGCCAACAACGGTCCCA
>CAYVAL010000062.1:0-5225 GCA_964449395.1 uncultured Gammaproteobacteria bacterium
TTCTTTATTGGAGAGAGTAGAATTATTTTCTATATTTTGAGTTTCTTGTATCACCTCATTGTTTAAGTTTATTTCTTCATTTACTTCAGAGGAGTAAGTTTTTGAGATAATTTCAGTTGAGTCTGCCTCATCTTTTAGAAAAAAAAACATAAAGATAGAAAGTATTAAAAGAGCAGTAAAAAGAAATAAGATATTTTTATGTATAGAGAATTCTTCTATACCTTTTTCTATTTGTTTTACAGAATTACCTTCTTTAGAGTGAAGTCGGGTGAGAAGGTACTGAGAAATTATTTCATCCGGATCGAGATTGAGCTTTTTTGCGTATGACCTTAAAAAGCCTTTAACATAAGCTTCTCCACCAGGAATTCTGTCATAGTTTTCTTCTTCTAAGGCAATTAAATATGATTCTTCAATATTTAATTCAGAAGAAATTTTCTTATAACGTAATCGCTTCTTTTTTCTTGCAGTCGCTAGTCTATTCCCTACAGAAATGTCTTCGGCTTCAGTCACAAGAAGGGCTCATTTAACTAAAGAAATAATCAATTTCTCGTTTAGCTGACTCAGCAGAATCAGATCCGTGTACAGCATTAGCATCTATTGAGACTGCAAAATCTGCTCTAATCGTTCCAGGAGCTGCTTCTTGAGGGTTGGTGCTGCCCATTACTTCCCTGTATCTTGCAATCGCGTCTTCACCTTCTAAAACTTGAACTTGTATTGGTCCTGAAGTCATGAATTTAACTAAGTCTTCAAAAAATGGTTTACCTTTATGTTCAATATAAAACCCTTCCGCTTTTTCTTTGTCTAAATGAAGCCTTTTCTTTTCTATAATAGAGAGGCCAGAATCTGTAAGCCTGGTGCATATTTCATCAACATAGCCATTTGAGACAGCATCAGGTTTTATTATTGAAAGAGTTTGTTCTATAGACATCTTAATCCCCTAAATTTAAAAAAAGCGCATTATACTTGTAGAATTGAGAATTGCTATTCTCTCTCTTCAATCCAAAGCATTTGGATGGCTTCTAAGATCTTTTCGTTAGTCTTCTCTGGATCATCTTCAAAGCCATCTAAATCCAAAACTAATTTTCTAAGGTCTGTAAATATAATATAAGTTGGATCTACATCAGGGTGCTTCTCTACAAGCTCTATGGCTATTTCATGTACATCAATCCACAACATTAATGATTCTCCGAAACCATATTTATTGTGTACTTAGGAAGCTCTACTTCAAGATCGACTTCTTTTATTTCAACCTGACAACTTAATCTTGATTCTGCTTCTAAACCCCAAGCTTTATCAAGCATATCCTCTTCGTCATCAGAGGCATCCAATAGACTATCAAAACCATCCCTCACCACAACATGGCAAGTGGTGCATGCACAAGATAGCTCGCATGCATGTTCAATCTTTATATTGTTATTTAAAAGAACTTCAGCAAGAGTATCTCCAGGCTTCGCATCAAGCTCAGCGCCCTTAGGGCAAAGCTCTTCGTGAGGAAGCACTTTGATTTTCGTCATATAATTTAAATATCGACTTCAAAGCTTTCACCACATCCGCAAATAGCTTTTACATTAGGATTTAAGAATTTTATGCCTTAGTTGACACACTCAACAAGATAGTCAACTTTAGTTCCTTTTAAGAATTTAAAAGAGTTTTTATCAATAAAAACTGATATTTTATCAAATGTAAAAACCAGATCATCAGAGGTTTTGTCAGTGACATAATCTATCTCGTAGGTGTAACCAGAACAGCCAGAAGACTCAGAAACAGACAACCTAATACCGGCAAAGTCTTTCCCTAATAAACTAGCAGAAAAGTGGTCTCTAGCAGATTGAGATAAGCTGAACTCATTGGGATTAAAGGAATTTACAGAATTAGATGACATAAATTAAGCTATATTTTTGATTCGTAATCTTCAACAGCTTTATGGATACTGTCCTCAGCCAATACAGAGCAGTGAATCTTGATGGGGGGTAAATCGAGAGCATCTGCAATATCTTTATTCTTAATTTCCTTAGCTTCTTCTAACGTTTTGCCAATCAACATGTCAACTAACTCACTAGATGAAGCAATTGCAGATCCGCATCCATAAGTTTTAAATTTGACATCACTTATTACATGGCTATTGTTTCTAGGCTCACATTTGATTTGTAATCTCATAACATCACCACAGGCTGGTGCTCCTACCATTCCTGTACCTATATCAGAATCACTGGGATTCCATCTACCAACACTGTTTTTTTCCGGTTCGTTGAGAGTATTTTCGAATTTCTCTACTACTTTTTTACTGTAAGCCATAATTTATCCTTTTTATAAAATTAATTTTCCGCCCATTCGATAGAGTCCATATCAACTCCATCCTTATACATATCCCATAGCGGTGAAAGAGTTCTCAATTTCTCAACAGAATCTCTTACAAGATTAATGGTGTATTCAACTTCTTGCTCTGTGGTAAACCTTCCAATAGCGAATCGTATTGAGCTATGAGCAAGTTCGTCTTTCAATCCCAAAGCTCTCAAAACATAAGAAGGCTCTAAACTTGCAGAAGTACATGCAGAACCAGAAGAAACAGCAATGTCTTTCAACGCCATAATTAAAGATTCACCCTCAACATAATTAAAACTTACGTTTAAGAATCCTGGAGCTCTGGATATTTCGTCTCCATTTAAATAAACCTCTTCCATGTCTTTAATAGCGTTCCAAAACTTATTCCTGAGCTTTTCTATTCTCTTATTGTCTTCATCCATATCTAACTTTGCCACTCTAAAAGCTTCGCCCATTCCCACAATTTGATGGGTTGCCAAAGTACCAGATCTCATTCCTCGTTCATGCCCACCGCCATGTATTTGAGCTTCTAACCTGACCCTTGGTTTTCTGCATGCGTACATGGCACCTATTCCTTTGGGGCCATATGTCTTGTGAGCTGAAAAAGACATCAGATCGACCTTTAAAACTGATAAATCAATTGGGAGTTTTCCTGTACTTTGGGCTGCATCCACATGAAAAATTATGCCCGCTTCCCTTGTTATTTCTCCTATGGACTTGATATCGTTGACTACTCCAATTTCATTATTGATGTGCATTAAGCTAACTAAAATTGTATCGTCTCTTAACGATTCTCGAACTAACTCTGGAGATATGATTCCATTACTGTCGGGATCTAGATAAGTAATATCGAAACCTTCTCTCTCCAACTGCCTACAGCTATCCAGAACAGCTTTATGTTCAATTTTGGAGGTTATGATATGGTTGCCCTTTTTCTTATAAAACCTAGCCGCTCCTTTAATAGCTAAGTTATCTGATTCTGTTGCACCAGAGGTCCAAACAATTTCTCTAGGGTCACAATTAACTAACTCTGCTACATGTTGACGAGCCTCTTCGGTTGCCTCTTCAGCTTTCCATCCGAAAGCATGAGACCTAGAGGCAGGATTTCCAAAATTTCCATCAAGAGATAGACACTCTTGCATCTTTTTGACCACTCTAGGGTCTGCTGGAGTTGTAGAAGCGTAATCTAAATAAATAGGTAATTGCATATTTTATCCTGTAGCTATAAGGGCCTGGCCCGTTTGTTCAACACTACCTCTCCTTTGTGAAATGACATCTTCTAACGATCTTGTCATTAAGAATTCATTAACATTGTCATTAAAATCTATCCAAAAATTATGTGCTATGCACTTTGTTCCGCTATTACAGATACCCTCTCCTGAACACTGGGTAGCGTCCATATTTCTTTCAACTGCATTAATTATTTCACCAATCATTACTTCATTGCTCGGTCTTGCGAGCTTAAAACCGCCCTTTGGTCCTCTCGCGGCTTGTAAAATACCAGCCCTTCTTAGGTGACTAAAAATTTGTTCCAAGTAAGAAGCATGTATGGATTGACGCTCGGCAACATCTGAAATCTTAGTAAAACTCTTTACGTTTCTTTGATGCATTGCCAAATCAAGAGCTGCAGTTACAGCGTATTTACCTTTAGTGGTTAAATTCACGATCGGGATTATATGTTCCCGAGTAAATTAGTCAAGAATAAAGTAGCCATAATTTTAAAAAAACAGGTACATGTACCATTAATGATAATGATTATCATTAACATATAAATAAAATATATCAAAAGTATTGGTAAATACGGTTAATACATGTACCATATATTTCGAATTTAAAAGGAATGAATTTAAAACCATAACATGAGCAACGCAGACACAAGGTACTTATTTAAAAGGTACAATACTTGGTGGGTAAAAGTAGCTGTACCTAAAACTTTAAGAGAAGAATTAGGATATGATTTAAGGAAGTCTCTTCAAACCCATGATTTGGATAAAGCACAAGAATTAAGATGGCAAGTAGTTGAGCAACTTAAAGCTAAAATAGATAAAGCAAAAAGCCAAGAGAGCTTAGAGCTTTTCTCTGTACCAGATCAACCAGTTACCCAATATGTACCTCCTACAGATACTACAAACCCTCAGTATTATCATAAAGTTGTTGAATGCCAGCATGCGTGCCCTGCTCATACACCTGTACCTGAGTATATAAGGCAAATAGCTCAAGGTAACTACAATGAAGCTTATATGCTTAATTGGGAGTCAAATGTTTTTCCAGGTATTTTAGGCAGGACATGTGATAGACCTTGCGAACCTGCCTGTAGAAGAACTAGAACGCATGAGAAATCAGTAGCCATATGCAGACTAAAAAGAGTTACATACGACTATAAAGACGATATACAGACCCTCATCCCTAATCCAGAAGAAGGTAATGGCAAGAAAATAGCTCTAATTGGTGGAGGTCCTGCATCCTTAACTGTAGCAAGAGATTTAGTGATGATGGGATACGAATGCACCCTCTTTGAAAAAGATCCACAGGCTGGGGGCTTGATGAGAACTAATATCCCTTCTTTTAGGCTACCTGAAAAAGTTTTGAATGAGGAGGTTGATCAAATATTGAACCTAGGCATAAAGACAGAATTTAATTCCGAAATAAAAAGCATGAAAAAATTACTTGAAAGAGATTTTGATGCTGTTTTTGTAGGAACAGGTGCGCCAAAAGGAAGAGACATAAGAATTGAAGGAAGAGAGCAAGCTGAAAAGAATATACATATAGGAATTGATTGGCTCACAAGCATTGCTTTTGAACACACTAAGTCTATTGGAAAAAAAGTTATTGTATTAGGTGGAGGCAATACTGCCATGGACTGTTGCAGGACAGCAATTCGTCTGGGTGCAGAAGAAGTCAAA
>CAYVAL010000063.1:0-3187 GCA_964449395.1 uncultured Gammaproteobacteria bacterium
ATATTATTGAATCACTTAAAATCTTCGACATCCACTCAAGTTTAATTGCTAAAGAGTCTTCTTCTTTCAACCACTTTTCAGATATAACTGTTATATCTTTCCCTTCTTTTATAATGCCTGATATATCAATAATAAATTCTTCTCTAATAGATAAATAACTATTTTCCAAAAATTCTTTAGCTATAAAAGGGAGATTATTAGTAAGATCTAGTGCTTTAATAGAATCTTGTTCTGGGTAGCCATCTAGCCATTCCAAAGATTCATCTAAATTAGGTAAATTAATTTTTATATCAAGGCAACGACTTTGTATTGTCATTGGGACTTGATTTAAAAAATCTGAAATTAAAAAGAAATAGGTATTATCTGGCGGTTCTTCAAGTATTTTTAGAAATGCATTCAACCCGTCTAAGGATATTTTCTCTAAATGAGGAAGGATAATTGCTTTATTCTTTCCCAAGAAAGCTGATTCATATAATTTACTTCTCAATTCGTGGATCTGACTTATACCTATTAATTTTTTTTCAGGAAGAATTTTTAATGTATGGAAGTCGGGATGATTTTCTAAATCAGATAACTTGCAACTATGGCATTCACCGCAAAGACTGCTTTCTGTGGAATGACACAACACTTGCATAGCTAACCGATTCGCTAGTAATGATTTGCCTACACCTTTTCTGCCTGAAATTAAGTAGGCATGATGTAAAAAGTTATTATCAAATTTATTTGAATGAGCGTATAACCATGATGGCAATGTCTGCATTAGTTTATAAATTGGTTTAGTTTTTTTTGCACTTGGTCTTTTACGTTCTGAATATCTTTTGAAGCGTCAATTACGATATATCTCTCAATATTATCATTTGCCAAGGTTAAGTAAGCTTCCCTAATTCTTTGGTGAAAATCCATTGGTTCACTTTCAAACCTATCGAGTTCTGATCTATTTTTTGCTCTCTGCAGTGCTATCTCAGGTGACAAATCAAATAGAAGGGTTAAATCTGGTATCGGAAATTTCAAGAGTTCAGTAAGTAGATCGATTTTAGATACATTGATCTGTCTACCCCCTCCTTGGTAAGCATAAGAGGAATCTAAATATCTATCGGATATAACCCAAATACCTTTCTCCAAACTTGGTTCAACGATATTATCTATATGGTTTTTTCTATCTGCCATCATAAGCAGAAGCTCAACTTCAGAAGATATAGAGGTCCTTTTATCTAGGAGCATCTTCCTTAAATCTTTTCCGAGCGGACCTCCGCCAGGTTCTTTTGTAACTATAAATTCTATATTAAGGGTTTCTAGATTTTGGCTAATAGTATCTAAACTGGTAGATTTTCCAGAACCTTCGATACCTTCCAAAGTGATAAATTTACCTCGCATTTATTTGATACTCTAAAACAGCTTTATTGTGTTCGGAAAGTGTTTTTGAAAATTTATGAAAACCATTTCCCATGGAAACAAAATATAGATAATCGTTTGTTGAGGGGTTTAAGGCCGCGCTTAGGGATTCTTCACTCACTGTAGAGATAGGAGTTGGCGGAAGGCCTTTATATCGGTAAGTATTATAAGGACTATCAATTCTAAGATCTTTTCTTTTTATATTGCCATCAAAATTATCACCTAAAGCGTAAATAACAGTAGGATCAGATTGCAACTTCATGCCTTTTCTTAGACGATTTATAAACACACCTGCAATCATTCTTTTCTCTAAACCTTCTTTTTCTATTATGGATGCCAAAGTTACAGCCTCTTCCAATTTTGTAAAAGGAAGATTGTCTTGTCTTTCTTGCCATAAACTTGCACTAGTCGCCTTCCAAGACTCATGAGATCGTATGAGAATTGACGAGAAGGTTTCATCTTTAAGATAGAAATAAGTATCTGGGAAAAAAATACCCTCTTGAAGGGAGATGCTTTTACTTTGGTGAGCTATTTCTGAAGAATTACCTAGATCATTAATCAACCCCGGTGAAGATCCAAGTTTAAGTATTTCATTAAGAGAAAGGCCCGGTAATATCGTTAATTTCCTGTAAAAGAAATTTCCATCAGTTATTTTGTGAATTAAGGTGTGAATCGATTCTGAAGATTGAAATAGGTACTCCCCTGCTTTATATGATTCATCAGAGGCTGTGAGCCTGGAATATAATTTAAATAATGACGGATTTAGAATAAGCTTATTTTGATGGAGTAAATTCGAAATTGAGTTTGTATTAGATCCCTTGGGTATTTCAATAATCTCAGGATTGTGAATCTCTACTTTATAAAAAACACTCATACCAAAAATTACTAATACGGTAATTATGGAAGCAAATATAATTGTTATAAATCTATGAGAAGTTTGCACTTAGTCTAATTGTTTAAAAATTAGCGTAGCATTTGTGCCGCCAAATCCAAATGAATTTGAAAGAGAATAATTGATATTTTTTTCAGTTGAAGAAAGTGCAGAGTAATTGAGGTCACATCCAATATCTGGATTTTCTAAATTTATTGTAGGTGGACATAAATTCTCATTCATAGACAGTATAGAAAATATCGCCTCAATAGCTCCTGCAGCACCCAAAAGGTGACCGGTCATTGATTTAGTAGAGCTCACAACAAGATCATTCGTACTCTCTTTAAATACTGTTTTGATAGCTTCAGTTTCCGCTATATCGCCAGCAGGTGTGGATGTTCCGTGTGCATTGACATAATCAATTAAAGAATAATCTAGCTTTGCATCATTTAGGGCATTTTGCATTGATAAGGCTGCTCCCTGTCCTCCCTCTGGAGGAGAGGTGATGTGATGTGCATCTGCACTCATACCAAATCCAATTATTTCACCGTAAATTTTAGCGCCTCTAGATATTGCGTGTTCGTATTCTTCTAAAAGCAAACATCCAGCACCCTCACCAAGCACAAATCCATCTCTATCCCTGTCCCAAGGTCTGCTGGCTCCAGTAGGATTGTCATTATTTGTTGACAGTGCTTTAGCTGCATTAAATCCTGCCAAACCAAGAGGGGTAGTTGCCATTTCAGCTCCTCCAGTTAGCATTAAGTTAGCATCACCATGAGCTATACTTCTGAATGAATAACCTATCGAATGACTCGCACTAGAGCATGCACTTGCTATAGATATATTCGGTCCTTGTAATCCAAATTTTAACGAAGTATATCCAGAAACCATGTTGGATATTGCGCCTGGAACAAAAAAAGGTGA
>CAYVAL010000063.1:3197-5179 GCA_964449395.1 uncultured Gammaproteobacteria bacterium
AAAGGTGAAATCTTTTTTGGTCCATTTTTAGCTAGTTTTATCTTGGTTTCTTCTATGGTTCCTAAACCGCCTATTCCAGATCCAATAGAGACACCAAACTTTGATAAATCTGTATCGTTAAGATCTATTAGCGAATCTTCGATACATTCTTTGGAGGCAACAAGACCGTATTGAATAAAAGGGTCTGTTCTCCTGATTTCTTTTTTATCTAAAAAGTCATCAATTGTAATGTCTACTGTAGCTGCAAATTTTGTTTCAAATTCTGAAATATCAAAAGATGTAATAGGTTTTACACCACTTTTACCTTGGATAATATTATTCCAGGACTCAGTTACATTATTTCCAACTGGCGAAAGTAAACCAAGACCAGTAATTACTACCCTTCTTTTTGACATGGAAGCCTATTGGCTTGGAATTAAGAATTGCTGTTTATGTAATCTACAGCATTTTTAACTGTCTGAATTCCTTCAGCCTCTTCATCTGGAATTTCTATTTCAAATTCCTCTTCAAAAGCCATAACTAATTCAACAGTATCAAGTGAATCTGCACCTAGATCGTCTATAAAAGAAGCCTCTAACTTTACTTCCTCAGCCGATACACCTAGCTGTTCGCAAACAATTTTTTGAACTCTATCTTCAACACTCATATTTTATCTCCCGTCTAAAACGTTAATGTTAGTTTCAGAAAATGCGCATTATACTAATTTTAAAAATTTTTTCTTTATTTAGGTTTTATTAATATAATTTTTGTCAAATATTACATATATAGACCACCATTAATGTGAATGGTTTGTCCAGTAATGTAGGATGATTCGTCGGAACACAAAAAGTTAACAAGATTAGCAACTTCGCTAGGCTCACCAAATCGACCTAAAGGAATCTCTTTAATTAAATAATCGGTGTTAACACCATCGTTTTGTTCTGTCATGTCGGTTGAAATAAATCCAGGCGCAACAGCATTAATGGTTATATCTCTTTTACCAACCTCTTTAGCCAAAGATTTTGTAAAAGCTTCAACGCCAGCTTTGGCGGCAGCATAATTTGATTGACC
Source organism: uncultured Gammaproteobacteria bacterium (assembly GCA_964449395.1). Lineage (GTDB taxonomy): Bacteria > Pseudomonadota > Gammaproteobacteria > Magnimaribacterales > Magnimaribacteraceae > Magnimaribacter. The sequence continues at coordinate 4,248 of CAYVAL010000063.1, forward strand.
CCTGTTACCTATGGAGGCCGAGGCAGAAGAAATATTAATTAACCTACCCCATTTATTTTTAAGCATCATTTTTAGAGCTCTCTTGCTTAATTGAAAAGTTCCATTGAGGTGGACATTCATAATATCCGACCATTCGTCATCTGACATTCGCAGTACAATATTATCTCTGGTAATACCCGCGTTATTCACAAGAACAGAAATTGAATGATTATCTTTTTCTAATTGACTCCAAAAATCTTCAATAGAAGATTGCATATTTAGATCTAAAATATATCCCGTTATGCCCATATCTTTGAGATCTTTTGCACCTTTGTCTGAGGTGGCTGTTCCTAGAACACTAAATCCATTGTTTTTTAATTCAAGTGCTATAGCTCTACCAATTCCTCTGGAAGCTCCAGTAACTAGTGCAGTTTTCATATTACTTACCTTTTACTAAATCTAATGTCTCATAATCATCAAGAGAATTTAGTTCAACTTTATCAAATTTTCTTTTAATCAAACCAGTTAGAACCTTAGAAGGGCCACATTCGTAAAATTCAGTAATTTTAGCATCAATAAAATAATCCATAGTTTCAGACCATCTCACCGGTGTATACAGCTGGGAAATAAGATTATCTTTCATAGTTTGAACATCATCAGTATGAGAAACAGAGAAGTTTTGAATTACTTTTGTTTTCGGAGGTAATAGATTAATTTTATCCAACTCTGCAGAGAATTTTTGTGAAGCTGGTGTCATCAATTTACAGTGAGATGGTACGCTCATCGCTAGAGGTATTGCTCTCTTCGCACCGTTCTCTTTACAAGACTCAATTGCCCTCTCTACTCCTTCTTTAGTACCCGATATAACTACTTGGTTTTCAGAATTTAGATTAGCCATACTCACCAATTGACCACTATCAGTAATCTGATTACAAATAGACAATAATTGGTCT
>CAYVAL010000064.1:0-5145 GCA_964449395.1 uncultured Gammaproteobacteria bacterium
CTGCTCGTGCTGTTCTTCCAATACGATGGATATAGTCTTCGGGCACATAAGGTAAATCAAAATTAACCACATGAGGTAAAAGGCTTATATCTATGCCGCGTGCTGCAATGTCAGTTGCAACTAAAACCTGTGTTTTTGAGTCCTTGAAATCTTTGAGAGCTCTAGTTCTTTGAGCCTGGGATTTATTTCCATGAAATGCATCGGCATCTATGCCTTCTTTATTTAATTGTTGAGCTAATTTATTAGCTCCGTGTTTTGTTCTAGAAAATACTAATACCTGAAACCAATTCTCTTCCTTAATGCAATGAGCTAATAGTTCTCTTTTTCTGGATTTATCTACAGGGTAAACAACTTGTTCCACTTTATCTGCTGTTGAATTATTAGATTTTACCTGGATACGTTTTGGAGAATTCAAAAGACTATCTGCTAGAGACTTTATTTCATTGGGAAATGTTGCCGAGAAAAGAAGATTTTGTTTTTCTTCCGGTAGATATTTTAATATCTTCTTAATATCTCGTATAAATCCCATATCTAACATTCTGTCGGCTTCATCCAAAACAAAGGTTTCCAGCTCAGAGAGGTTCAAAGTTTTTTGGTTTAAGTGATCAAGCAATCTTCCTGGTGTAGCGACAACTATGTCTACCCCCTTTTTAATCTTATCTATCTGAGTGTTAATACTCACACCGCCATAAAGGGTTGAAGTCTTGAATCTCAAATTACTGCCATAATCCCTAAAACTTTCTCCAACTTGAGAAGCAAGTTCTCTGGTAGGGACAAGAACCAAAACTCTTACCCTGCGTCTTTTTGATTCGGCATTTTGTAATGTGTGTAAGATCGGCAGGGCAAAGGCAGCTGTCTTACCTGTTCCTGTTTGGGCTCCTGCTAAAATATCATTTCCTTTTAGAATTTCGGGAATTGCTTCTCTTTGTATTTCAGAGGGCCTGGAGTATCCCTTGTCTTGAATAGCTTTAAGAAGTGCAGATGAAAGACCTAGATTGTTAAATGACATATTATTTTTTTCGTTGGCTTCCAAGATGAAATTTGCCAACTAATACTGAAATAGTTCAATGAAAGGTAGGCTTCATAGAAAATGCGCTCGCAGTATACTCTTTTAAAAAAAATAAGGTTAAGTATTCAAAAGTTCTTTATTAACATTTCTGATGCGTAACCAAAACTGAGAGAGTATTACTAAGTTAATCACTCCCATTATTCCTGCAAATGTAAATGCCCAATTATAGTCACCATAAACATCAAAGAAATAGCCTCCTAAGAAACCACCTACTCCCATACCAATCCATCCAAAAAATGAGGTCAGACTCATGGCTCTTGCTCCATACTTTGCGGAAACCATCATTCGTGTGCAAACTAAAATACTAGACATGACTCCAGAATAAGTGAAACCAAACAAAGCAGCCATAATATAAATAGCTGCTGGAGAGATAAGATGAGGAAACCAAACCACAAAAATAGTTTGGCCTAATGACATAATAATATAACCAGGTAAAGCCCCAATATAATCTCCCAGCATTCCTCCAAGTATTCGTCCAAAGGCACCGCAAAACATGAGTAACATCAATACTGAAGTTGCAAACTCAAGAGAGAAATCTTTATCCGTAAGTAAGGGTACCAAGTGCATTATGGGTATAGACATGCAGACGCAACAGAAAATCACAGCAAAACTTATCCAAGCAACCACTTCTTTCTCAGAAAGCGGAAAATTGGTGTCTCCTGCATCTTCATCCGATCTTGCACTAATTCTCCAAGGAGACTCTTTGATCAAAAAAGAAATAGGCACAGCAATCAAAATATAAATAATTGCTAAATCAACATAAGCAGCCTTCCAGCCTGAACTCTCAATCAGTATTCCGCTGAGGTGTGGTATAAAAGCCTGGCCAATCGCTCCTCCAGAGGCAGCTAGACCAAGAGCTAGACCTGGGTTCTCTCTGAACCAAAACCCTACGTTTGCATATAACGGTGAAAATAAAAGAGCACATCCCATTGCGCCAAATACAAAATAAAGGAGATAAAACTGAAGTATGGAATTCAAGCCACTTAATGAAAATAAGGTCAAACTCATACAAATAGCACCCAGAAAACCAAACCATCGTGTTCCATATTTATCAGCAATCTGACCCCAGAAAACTCCAAATGCAGCCGAAGCAAATGATGCAACGGTATAGGCAAAAGAAGTTTGACCTCTAGACCATCCAAACTCTAAAGACACCGGCTTCAAGAAAACAGAAATTGATGCCATAGACCCAAAAGCAAGCCCACTTAAGACAAAAACAACGAGAACCATTACCCAGCCATAATTAATATTATGTTTTTGGAATAAAGTTTCGATTGTTTTCATAAAACTAAGTTGAAGAGCCTTTTTCAATTATCCTGATATATGCTCTTATGCCATCTAAAAAGTCTTTCTTTTTTATTCTCTCATTGGTTCCATGAAACCCTGCAAGCTCTTTATTTGATAAAGGAAAAGGATTGAATCTGTAAGAATTGTCAGCGACTTTCGCATAGTGCCTAGTGTCAGATCCGGCAATCATTAAACCAGGCGCGACAATAACATCACCAAAAATTTCTTTTACCGAGCTTTCTATCACTTTATATCCTCTAGACTCCCAACTTGAAACTTGGCTTGCGGGCCTGCCTGAATAGGATAATGCCCTAACTTCTACATTCTCATTTTCTACAAGCCCTTTAACATGTTCGAAGACATCCTCAACAGAATTCTGCGGATGGATCCTAAAATTAACAACAGCAATTGCTTCAATAGGTAGAACATTTGTTTTGACACTTGCTGAGAGCATGGTGGGAGCAGTTGTTGTCCTAAGCATTGCATTGGTAGCTGGTGATTGAGATAAATAAGAATCGATAACACCCCCAAAGAGCCAACGATTAGCGAAAGCAATCTTATAAACAAAAGGCATGTGCTTGCTTATTTCATCAAACATGGCCAGGGTTAAACCCTCCAATCCACCGGGCATTCTATTTTCATCTAACTTGACTAAGGCTTTAGATAGATGCCCAACAGCTGAGCTCCTTGTTGGCATTGAAGAATGCCCCCCAATTGCCTTACCAACCACTTGTAAAGTTACACTTCCTTTTTCGGCAACATTAATTGCTGCTACTGGCCTATCAACTCCCGGTATAAAACCTTCAAGCAAAAAAGAACCCTCATCTAAAGACCATTCTAACTGGACACCCTCTTTAGCAAGGTATTTTACGACCTCTGCAGCACCGCTTACTCCTCCTATCTCCTCATCGTGCCCAAAACTCAAATAGATAGTTCTAGTTGGTTTAAAATTCGCCTCCATTAGATAAGTCACTGCTTCCATGATTCCAATCACGCCACTTTTATCATCTAGAGCACCACGCCCCCAGACATATTCAGAGTCGACGTTTCCAGAATAGGGAGGTTCTGTCCAACTTTCTTCTGTTCCGGGTATAACTGGCACCACATCATAATGACCAGTCACTAAAATAGGCTTTAAGTTTGGATTAGAGCCCTCCCACTTGAATAAAAGTGTGTCATTTAATCTCTTTAGCGAAGTATTCTCAGTTACAAGCTTATAACTCTTTTTTAACCACTGAATAAATGATTCGAACTCTTCCAAAGATTGCTGAGACCGATTCTGACCAGAAATAGTTTTAAATTTGATTGAATCCGATAAGTTAAGAATTGCCCTGCCTTCATTAAAATCAATAGCTACTTTTTTTAAATCATCGCCACTACTAGGGTTGTGTGTAAGAGTGTTTATCAGGACGATTACTAATAGAAATAATAACGCCAAAGAACTTAACTTAAATAACTTAAACATTTTTACTTCCCCTATTGAGTCAAGCTAAGAATTTCGTCAGCCACCCAGCTAATAGACCAATTATGGCCTAATTTATTTCCTTTGTATGTTTCTGGTAATCTAGTAACTATACTATTGTTAATCTCTACTACTTGAGGATCAAAATCTAAGTCTTTAAAAGCACCATCCAGAGCTTGAATTGTTCTCCATTGGTAAAGACTTGTTCCTGCCGACAAAGAGTTAGGCAAGTTATATTCACATATCGAAGACAGTCCCCCCATGCCCTTCAAGGGACTGGCAATAGAATGAATTTCTAATGGCAATTCTAAATCCCAAGCCTCAGAAAAAGCTGTCACTAGAAGACCCCCATAGCTATGACCCAATAATACAACCCTTTCAAAGTTAGGGTTATCGTCTATTTTACTTTTTATAATTTCTAAGAGTGAGTTTGCTGAGGGTTTTGGGCAACCTTTATCATTCCAACGGAAAAATGAAATTAAATTATTATCTTTATCAAGAACCTGTAACGGATAAACCCATTCATAACCTCTACTGTTGCTTCCGTGGACTCCAATCAAAAGGGTTCTTTGATTAGGAGTAATTGCTTCTAAGTCATGCAATCCAAAGGCTAAAGAAGTTAAAGACTCACCAGACCTAAAAACATCGTCATTGATAGTAAAATTCTCGAGACTTACATCTTGCTTTTCACCACAAGAAAAAAGCAAGGCAAAAGCCAGAATTAAACTTAGTCTGTTGAGTTTCACTTGAATTAGTTTAAAACAATTTCATTAAACTTAAAAAAAACCCTCCAAAAGGAGGGCTTTTTACTAGGAAACTTTAAAATGGATAGAAAGTCATCTCTACAGTTTCTGTCTCTAGATTCATAACTGTTTCACAATAGTTCATATTGCCGTCAGTTACATCATCCAGCGACCAAAACTTCATGATTGCTCCCTCTCTTCTAAAAACGCCTTGCCTAGACCCTGCCTGCCTTGCTCCGTCATTAAACCCTACTCCTCTTCCAGAAAAATAGCCTTGATCAGGTAATGCGGGATTAAGAGTAACATTGTAAGTTAAGAAAACCTTCCCATATCTCCCTGCTTCTGAAGAAACTGTAATAGTGCCACCTCCATCGGTTAGCTCTACTGAGGTAATTTTTCCTGAAAGCTTAAACGATTCCCCTTTTGGATCGTGGGCTAGTGCAGTCAAAGAAAAAAGCGTAGATATGATTATCGCTAAGCCTAATTTCAAAAATTTCATAATATTCTCCTTTTTTATGTGAAAAGATATACTGACCATAACAAATTAATCATTGGAGGAAAAATGTTTAAAAATTTAATTATTA
>CAYVAL010000065.1:0-5145 GCA_964449395.1 uncultured Gammaproteobacteria bacterium
AAAGTAATTAAATACTTTGATATGTGCACCATAAATGACACTCTTGAATTAGGAAATAATCTCAAGAAATTTTCTGAATAAAATAAATTCTTTGTAGTCTCATCGTAATCAGTTAGAAATCTTTCAAACCTGCCTATTGGGTCAGTAGTGCCTTCAACATGAGGGTAATCGCTTGAGAATAAATAAAGCTCTGGATGAGAAGTATCAATTAACATGCCTACATCCTCGTGATGAAATGGTGTGAAAGCCATTTGCTCAATTAACTGCTCAGAAGGCTTCCTTTTTATTTCACTTAGATTCTTATCTACACGACTCCATGTTTTTACAACATAATCTAAACGTTTAAGCATTTCTGGAACCCATCCTGCACCTAATTCAACACTAGCACCTCGCAATTTAGGATGTCTCTCAAAAACACCATCTAAAACCATCATAGAGACAAAAATTTCAGGTCCTTGGTGCATGACCACCATATCTTTTGCTCTTACATTTTCTCCCCCACCCATCCAATCTTTACTGGGCGGCTTGCCATTATCTGACCAACTTTTATCAAGCTGTAAGGGCGACCCGCCCACATGCATTAGAAAAGGTATTCCTTCCTCAGATAGTTTTTCCCAAAATGGATCTAAAGCAATGTGACCTGGAGATCTATCACCACAAGCATAATGAGGTATCCAAATAGCTTCCAAGCCTGATTTTATTGCAAACTCTAATTCCACCATAGCCAATTCAGGTTCATGTAATGGAATAACCCCAACACCCATTAATCTACTATCTTCTGAACAGAAATCAGACATAGCCCTGTTATGAGCTCTAGTAGCTCCGTATCTTAATTCAGGTGTAATCTTGAGTTGTTGGCTATCCACATATTTTGCTTTTCCTCTTAAGTCTCTAAATGGTGTAACTACGCTATGTGTTGCAAAAACAAGTTGTTTTTTAAATCCAAGCATGTCCATAGCAATACTGCGATCTTCGCGGTTGAACGCTCCTAAAGCTTGAATTTCTTTAGACTCCACTATCAATCTATCACCTAAGGCAATCTGAGCATCAACGTGTTCCTTGCTGTGCTGGCCTCCATTCCTGACAATGGCATCAACCTCTTCGTCTGTTACTAAGCTAGCCTTGTAGTTAACTGGCGGTATCAAGTCCTTGAACTCTTTATCCGCATAATCAATTATAAAATTTGGTAACTCCATGACATGGCTATCTGCGTCATAGAAATTTCTATTTTCTGGTGCGTAAGTCATAATTTCTCCCCTATTGCTATCTTAGCATCGAAGAAGAAAGAATCTAAAGCTTTGGAGTAATTTTATCGAGCAGGTCTTTCAGCTCAGGTTTATTCTGAATAATCTCTTCTGGAGATAGACCCTCTAATTCATGAGGAAAAACTAGCCATTTATCGGTTTCATGAAGGTAGTAATCAGGTTTCCGTTCAGTTTTATTTTGAGATGGTTTAAAAAAAGGAGTGGCTATACGAATTTCTGGAGTATTTTTCTTACAGGCTTTTTTTAAATCTTCGATAATCTGATCAATTGATTTTCCCGTATCAAATACATCATCAACTATTAGCAAAGAGTCTTCAGATTCTAATTTTTTAATTAGATAACTTAAGCCGTAAACTTGCACGCTATTGTTTCTTTCGCCCATGCTTGAGTAGTAAGAAGTTCTAATAGCGATATGATCAGATTCGACCCCTAAAACATCAAATAGCTCTTGAACAGCTATACCAATTGGAGCTCCGCCCCTCCAAACACCTACAATATAATTTGGTCGATACCCACTTTCAAAAACTTTCCAAGCAAGCTTAAAAGAATCTTCTAAAAGTTCTGTTGCTCCAATGTAATGCTTTTCCATAATTTATTTTCTACAGAAAGTGATAATACATTAACTACTATAAATTGGGACCAATCCAAAAGCCTTCTTCATTATTTCTGATGAAGAAGGCTCTATAAGATGCTAGAAGTTGTAACTTAATCTACCCATGTATTGTCTAGGAGGTATATATTCTATTCCTGTACCGGCCACCCCAAATACATCCGTCATACTAGAGTTCATACCGTCTTTATCACCAGCATTGAGTATCATGAAATCAACACCCCACTGGTCTCCAGTTAGATCCAAACTAGCAGTTAGATTTAAAACAGTGTAAGAATCTACCTGATCTACAAAAGGGCTATTAAAAACTCTCTGTTGGAAATCGCCACGATATATAACTTCAGCAGTAGTAGTTAGATCGCCGTAAGCAGTTTGAGCATTGTATTCGATGCCTATATTGGCAGTAAATTCAGGGCTCTTTGCCAAACTATTACCTTTTATATCTTCTCTTAATGAATAACGGGTAGGCTCTTCTCCAAAGAAGTAGAGTTCCGCTTTTAAATTATCTAAAGCTTCGTAAGATGAAGTTATTTCTGTGTCTAAGTACGCCAACCTAATATCAAAGGATAGAGATTCAGAAACTAATCCTATCAACTCAAGCTCTAGTCCCTTCATTTCTGATTCAGGTATGTTTGCAACACCACCCCTGTAGATATCTGGGTCAGTAGATTGGAATTGTAGATTTTCATAATCATAAGTAAAAGCAGATACATTTGCCCTCATTCGACCATCTAAAAAGTCAGTTTTTAGACCAATCTCATAAGCATCGATCATTTCACTTTCAAAGAAAGGAAAGATCAATTGAGGAGCGGGAGCGGCACCAAAACCTTCCGCGTCCATTGGGTATCCAAAAGTTAAATTACTTCCACCGGGCTTGAAGCCTTTTGTATACGATGCGTAAACCATTGTATCTTCATTAATATCATGTTCGTAAGCAAGTCTGCCTGTAGTTTCATCAAGATCATCTTGTATTAGGTATTTTTGCAGTCCAAAGAAATTTGTTACGTCACTAGCAAATTCGTCTTCTGTATATCTAATTCCAAATACAATACGATTTTCTTCGTTTACATTGACAGTGGCTTGACCATATAAAGATTGTGACTCTCTTGAAGGATAAGCCTCAGATACAAACCCTAATTCTGCATCAAATGCTGCAAAACAAACGCCTGCAAAAGGATCATTTGCACATACTGCAGCATGTGTATATGGCGTAAATTGACCATCCATTAAATCTGCTTGTTTATTGTTATTAACATCCTTCACTTCATAAATACTATTTGCAATTTCATGATCAAAATAAAATGCACCTAGGATCCAATCTGTATTTCCGAAAAGGGGTTCGTTAGAAATTAAATTAATTTCAAGAGTTGATGTTTCGACTACAGAAGTCTCAGGTCTATACTCAGCTCTGTTGTAGGGAAATCCTGCCATAGGGCCATTAGCATGAACGTCACCAAAGTTATGTCTATCATTATCTCTGCTTACATAGATATCATCTTCTTGCATGCTGGCAAGAATCTTGAGATTAGCAAAACCTAGATCAGTATTAAAAATTCCAGCAAATATCTCAGAGGTAAGTTCGTAGACTGACGCAGAATCTTGCCTTAACTGACGAGGGTCTGGAGTTGGGTCATCTAGACCTTTCATGGCTGCTCCATTGTTTTCTGCTTCAAAATATTGGGCAAATAGTCTTAAACTTGAAGTATCACTTATATCAAAGAGCCAATCAGACCTTAAGGTAGTGTGATTTGTATCGTCAAGGTCTTGACCATTAACTAGATTTTCTGAAAAACCATCTTGATCAGTTGTGACCCAAGAAAAACGGGTTGCTACTGTATCTGTAAGAGGTAGATTGATTCCTCCTCTTGCTTTAGCTAAATCGTAGTCTCCTAGAGTTAGATCAATCTTTCCACTCATGGCGTCAAAAGAAGGTACTGTATTTATAACGTTGACCGTTCCACCTGTAGAGTTTTGTCCGAATAGAGTTCCTTGTGGACCCCTCAATACTTCAATCCTATCTAAGTCTATAAAGTCTGTTCTTAAAGAGAATTTAGAAGCTATAAAAATACCATCCATATGAAGTGCAACAGATGGAGCTGCTATAGCATTCTGGTTAGTTTCGTCACCCACACCACGAATAGATATTATTGTTTTGTAACCTTCGTTCTTAGCAACTGTAACTCCTGGCGCTATTGCGCTTAGACCTACAAAATCAACTATGTTCTTTCTCTCAATTTCGTCATTGCTTAATGCAGTAACCGCTTTAGAGACATCTTGTAAACTTTCTACTCTTTTCTCTGCTGTAACAATAACTTCATCGATGACTAACTCATTTGAGTAGGCATTTGAACTGATGGAGATTATTGAGAGCGCAAGCGAAATTGAGAGGAAAGACCTGAAAAGGGAATTTGATAATTTCATTAAAAATCCTTGTCTTGCAACCAAAAAGATATTCTACCGTTGAATATTTGACTTGCAAGAGAAGACAGGAATAAAGGTCAAAATTTATGTATTTTTTCCCTTAAAAATACTTTTTTTAACTTAAATTCACTTTTTATTGAAGAATTTTATAGTAACAAATCAATAAATCTTTAAAGTAGACATGAAGGAGATTCTACTAAGTTATGAAATCAACACTAGAGCAATTTTTCTCAATCGAAGCCCATAATACAACTCTACAAAAAGAAATATTAGCCGGTATTACAACCTTCATTACTATGGCTTACATCATATTTGTTAATCCTCAAATGATGGCCCAATCAGGAATGGATTATGGAGCTATATTTGTTGGGACATGCTTGGCTGCTGCTTTTGCATGCCTATTTATGGGATTGTATGCGAACTGGCCTGTAGGTCTCGCTCCTGGTATGGGATTAAATGCTTTCTTTACATATACAGTTGTAGGTGAAATGGGCTATTCATGGGAAATTGCTCTAGGTGCTGTGTTTATAGCGGGTATTTTATTTTTTATTATGAGCATCACTCCTTTAAGGCGATGGATGCTAGATAGCATTCCATTAAACCTTAGAATAGCTATGGGAGCTGGTGTTGGCTTATTTATTGGTTTTATAGGACTGAAGAACGGCGGCATTATTGTGGCCAATGGGGCAACTTTTTTAAGCTTAGGAGATTTTACAAATCCAAGTACTTTATTGGCAGGTATTGGCTTTTTGCTTATTTCGATACTCTCAATAAGAAAGATACCTGGAGCAATCATCATTGGAATACTCGCAGTGACCTTGATAAGTATTTTTCTGAACCTTGTTGAGT
>CAYVAL010000066.1:0-5120 GCA_964449395.1 uncultured Gammaproteobacteria bacterium
ATATAGAATTTGATGAAGTCTCTGCAGAATGGAGTGCATTAGGTTTCTATTTAGATTCTCATCCCTTAGAGAAGAAAAAGAAAGAAGTAAGAAATATGTGCGGTTTCTTTATCTCAGAGCTCCAATCTGAATCTCATACTCAAAGGATAGCGGGATGCTTAATGCAGTTTAATGTTAGACAAGGAAAAAGAGGCAGGTTCGCATTTGCCACTCTAGATGATGGTTCGGCAAAGATAGAAATATCAATTTGGGCAGATGTATTTGAAAAATACAGGAATTTGTTAAAAAAAGGGCAAGTTTTAGTTGTGGAAGGCATGATAGAAAAAGATGATTATTCAGATTCAGCAAAACATAAAATGATTGCAGAACGGATATTAACCTTTGATCAAGCTCGTTATGAGTATATTAAAAATATTAAAATTAATATTGGAGAGAGTACGGAAGAAGGACAAGTTCTTGTTAATTCTATTAAAGAAATAGCTAATAGTAGTGAAGGAAATCCTGTTTTAATCTCGTATAAAGGAAATTCTGCAAAAGCTGATATTGCTCTTCCAAGTAATTACTCTGTCAAAATTAATGATTCTTCAATCAAAGCTTTAAACAAACGTTTTGGAGCAGAAAATATAGAGTTCGTTTATCATACTCAAAACCATATAAACTAATTAATTGCCATGTTAAAGAGTTACTTAGATTTTGAACAACCCATAGCAGATTTAGAACAACAAGTTTTAGAGTTACAAGACTCAGAATTAGGCGATGAGTCTATTCAAAAGGAAGTTATCCGATTGAATGAATCCATAATGAAAACCACTGAGAAAATTTATTCCAATCTATCTCCTTGGCAAAATGTTCAGGTAGCCAGACATCCTGAAAGGCCACATTTTCTTGATTATATTGAGAGAATTTCCGATAACTTTGATGAGTTGCATGGTGATAGGCATTTTTCTGATGATAGAGCTATTATGGGTGGTATTGGTTCAATAGGTGAGTACAAAGTAATGTTTATTGGCCATGAAAAGGGAAGATCAACTGACGAGAAGATTTTACATAATTTCGGTATGTCGCAACCAGAAGGGTATAGAAAGGCGTGCAGGTTAATGCAATTAGCTGAACGCTTCTCTCTGCCTATAATAACTCTTGTAGATACTCCTGGGGCGTATCCTGGGATAGATAGTGAAGAAAGAGGTCATAGTGAGGCGATTGCACATAATCTTCGGGTTATGTCATCTTTAAAGACACCAATAGTCGTGAATATAGTTGGCGAAGGAGGATCAGGAGGTGCTCTAGCTTTAGGAGTAGGTGATCATATAACAATGTTGGAGCATTCTACTTATTCTGTCGCATCCCCAGAAGCTTGTGCAAGTATAGTCTGGCGAGATTCTACTAAAGCTGATCTTGCAGCTGAGGCGATGAAATTAAATGCTGAAAGTATTCTTGAACTGGGTTTAATAGATGAAGTTATTCCTGAACCATTAGGCGGTGCGCACAGGAGTTTTGATCAAACATCGTCTAATTTATCTAAAGTTTTAATTAAAAGCTTAGATCAGCTTACTAAGGTTCCCATCAACTCTCTTCTTGAAAAGAGATACGAGAGACTGATGAGTTATGGTTCGATTTAATGTCAGATTTTTTTTTGGATCAAAAATTTTTAAAGAATTTTAAAAATATAGGGATAGCTTTTTCAGGAGGTCTCGATTCTTCTGTGTTGTTGAAATTAATTACAGAAAATAATGAATCTATAGATCAATTAACTGTCTTGCACATGAATCACAATATAAGCAAGCAGTCAGATAGCTGGGAACTATTCTGTAGAGAAAGAGCTTCTGAGCTAGGTATAAAGTTTATTTCTTGGAAATTAGAAAGTTTAGACAATATTTCAGAAGAGTTGCTTAGAAATAAAAGGCATGAAGCTTTTAAGGAATGGGCTGATGAAAAGGATTTAATTCTTACAGGTCATCATTTAGATGATCAAATTGAAACAGTCTTATTTAGAATTTTTAGAGGGACTGGACTTCGAGGTCTAGAAGGAATAAAAGAAATATCCAAAATTAATGATCTAAACTTTTATAGGCCTTTATTAAACTATAAAAAAGAAGAATTACTTAAATATGCCCATGATAAAGGATTAACTTGGATAGAAGATGATTCTAATAAAGAGTCTCACTTTTCTAGAAATTTAATTAGAAATGAGTTGATGCCAAAAATAACTAAAAGATGGCCTTCCATTAATAAGTCCATAGGTCATTTATCCTCTAGAGCTTCAAAAGCAGACAAAATACTCTCAGAAGTTGCAAAAGAAGATTTTACGAATATTGAAGGCTCAACAGAAGTCTTAGATATAGTAAAACTCCAGTCTTTTTCTTACGAAAGACAAGAAAACCTCATTTTTCATTGGCTAACACGTATTAATAATTTGAATATTTCTTCAGGACAGAGAACTCAGATACTATCTTCTATTATTAACCCATCTCAAGGTTCAATTAGCTTCTTCGCTAATTCAAGAAGCAAGGATTTGAATATCAAAATTTTAATTTCACATGAAGAATTGAGAATATTAGATGACACAACCCTAATCCCGTTAGCAGATGATACATCTTTGAAATGGAATCTAAGAGATTCAATAAACATACCATCTGGAAAACTTTCCCTAGTAGAATCTTCAGGAAAAGGGTTGGATAAAAAATTTTTAGAACATGGAGCGACCATTAAAGCGCGAGTAGGTGGAGAAAGATGTAAGCCTTTTGGCAGACACAAGAGTCAGAAGATTAAGAATCTTTTTCAAGAATTTAAAATACCTGACTGGAAGAGAGATTTCATTCCTTTAATTTATATAGATGACAGGATAGCTGCTGTCGGAGATTTGTGGGTTTGCGAAGAGTTTCATACAAGTCCAGATGAAAGAGGAATGTCTATTATTTGGAATCAAAATCAAAATTAAAAAAGGAGAAAGATGTGGATTTAGAAACAGTTAAATATGATAAGAAAGGAGCAGTTGCCCTCATTTCATTTAATAGACCTGAAGTGAGAAATGCTTTCAATGCACAGATGACCGAAGATATTTTAGAGGCATTGATAATAGCAAAGAATGATAAAGAGGTTCGATCTATTGTGCTTACAGGGGAGGGACTAAGTTTCTCAGCCGGAGCAGATCTATCGTCAAGAGATAATAAATGGTCAGATACAGCGGTGGCTCTAAATGAAGGTTATTTACCGAGTTTAAGAGAAATAATGACCATGCCTAAGCCAATTATTTCCGCAGTAAATGGTGCTGCAGCAGGTATTGGCAGTGCTTATGCTATGGCATGCGACTTAACCGTTATGTCTGAAGATGCATACATTCTTCAAGCTTTTAGTAATATTGGGCTTATTCCTGATGGCGGAGCTAATTGGTTTTTAACCAATACGGTTGGTTATAAACTTGCGTATCAAATAGCTATCGAAGGTGAGAGGATAAATGCTAAAAGATGTCTAGATCTGGGATTGATAAATAAAATTGTATCCAACGAAGAGCTTCTAAATGAAGCACTTTCTTGGGCCGAGAGATTAAGTCTTCGTTCGTCTCAATCCTTAAACCTTACAAAGCATATAATGAGAAAATCACTAGACAGCTCATATGAAGATATTTATGGACTAGAGGCAAAGACTCAAAATACTCTTATTGGCTCAGAAGATAATATTGAGGGAGTTACAGCCTTTATTGAAAAGAGGCAACCTAACTTTAAATAAACACTATGAGCTCTGGCTCTCGAGCTCTTCTCTTAGTTCTTTGTGTTTTTCTTTAGTAAGAGGATAGTACCAAGTTAAAAATAAAGCAGGCAAGAAAAAGGCTGCACATCCAAGGCAGTAATAGATTCTCAAGTAGAGCATCGCGTCTTCTGAGTTATTAGTGCCAGGAATAAATCCAGAAAAATCTACCAATATAGCTGCAGCCCAAACAGCTATCATGGCTGAGACTTTTGCTATCATTCCATTTAAAGCAAAGAAAGTACCTGCACGTCTTCCTCCTGTTTTGAGGGAATCTAAATCTACTACATCAGCAAGCATTGAAGCCGGAAGGAATTGAAGTCCACCAAAGCAAAACCCTTTCATCAAAAAAAGAATATGAAATTCATTAAAATCTCCTCTTTCCAAAAAGAAGCATAAAAAACTAACTGATCCTGTGCCAACAAGTGTTATACAAAAGGCCCTATGTTTTCCAATAGTTTTACCTAACCAAAGCCAAAACGGGATTCCGATTAATCCTGCAATAAAGTATCTAGCATAGGATGCCCCAACTGTTTCAATTCCTATAACATCTCTAACAAACCATAAAGATAAAGTATTGCGAAAAGACTCTCCAGCAATCACTAAAAATATAATGCATAAGATTCTTACAAGTAGCGGATTTTCTGCAGCATATTTAAGGCCTTCCATTAAGGGAATCTTTTTTTCAACTTTTGGCATTGGATCGGGTACTTTCCAAAGTGCCCATGCTGCAAATAATGGCAATAATAAAATAATTCCTATCCCCATACTTGCCAAGATATCAGCCATCTTTCCTGATGTAGAAAAATCCTGAAATATAAAAATTGCGGCCAGCATTCTCTTAATCGCTTCAGAAAAACTAATACCTTGCCCGGAAACCTCTATGGCCAAAGGAATGAGTGCAGAAATTAATAAACCTATCAAAGTCCATCCTTCTCTTCCTCCAACAACTCTTGATCTTTGGTGATAGTCAGGAGATATTTCAGCTCCCCATGCACCATAAGGAATGCTTATGATAGTTGAACCCAAGTACATCAGCATCATCCACAAGACGAAATAAGCTATGGAAACTTCAGTTCCAGGAATAAATAGCTTGTATATTGCCAACATCATTATAGGAACGCCTAAGATTATCCAAGGTTTTCTTCTTCCTATAGAAGTCTTGGTGGAGTCACCTAACTGCCCTAAGATGGGATCGGTAATTACATCTGTAAACCTAGCAATTAAAAGTAAATTTGCAATTATATAAAGCGGAATACCTACGACTTCAGAATAAAAGGGAATTAGCCAAATAGCTATAGGATAACCAATCATAGCTAGCGGTGTAGCTAAACCTCCATAAGCTAATATAGTGTTTCGCTTAACTTGTTGTGTGT
>CAYVAL010000067.1:0-5119 GCA_964449395.1 uncultured Gammaproteobacteria bacterium
TTCATTGGAGAATTTTGCTCCAGCATGAAGTCTAGTGAATATTAATTCAACTGCCGGTATTCCTTCATCAGGGTGAATATCTACTGGCATACCTCTGCCATCATCTTCTACGCTTAATGAACCGTCCTTTAGTAAACACACATCTATCTTAGACGCGAACCCTCCTAGGGCTTCATCAATACTATTATCGATTACTTCCAGAGCTAAGTGATTTGGCCGTGATGTTTCCGTATACATACCTGGCCTTTTCTTGACCGGATCAAGTCCTGAGAGGACTTCAATCGACTTTGCAGTATATTCTCTAGCCATTTAGTTTTAGCGTATTATAACCTGTGCTGAACAAAGTGCGGGACTAGAAATTCAATAAAATCTAATTATGAAGAATTATTTCACAGCATTAATTTTGGGATTACTATTGAGCTGCAGTGCAAAAGAGACTGAAGTGAAAATAGAAATAAACCGTTTTATAGACGAGCCAATAATACCTCCTTTTCTAGAAGAGGAGATTGGATCTAATATCAATGGCCCATCTCTAATCAAAGCTCCTGCTTGGATTAAAAGTCCACTTGGAAAATACTACTTATACTTTGCAGACCACAAGGGAGATAGAATAAAACTAGCATTTGCAGAAAACCTTGAGGGTCCCTGGAAAATATATACTGGAGGTACGTTACAACTTAAGGATTCGCATTTTTTAACTCAAAGACCTGAAATACCTGACGATTTTGATGTAAATGAACTTGGAGTTAGAGATGTCCACAGAGACCATATTGGTCATATACCTAAAAAGATAGATGACCTGACTTATCCTCATATTGCTTCTCCTGATGTTCATGTAGATGAAATTAATCAAAGAATTGTCATGTACTATCATGGACTTGATGAATTTGGTCTTCAAAAAACTAGAGTAGCTGTATCAAATGATGGTATTAATTTTTTAGCTAGAAAAAAAATAGTTGGATGGCCTTACTTTAGAAAATTTTCCTATAAAGAATTGGACTACGCCATTTCAATGCCTGGAGTTATTTACAAGAATTCTGGAGATCTAGAAGATTTTACTATAGTGAATCAAATAATGGATGAAGACACTAGACATAGTGCAGTAATGGTAGATGAAGATAAACTACTTATTTTTTACACTAGAAAGGGGGATAAGCCTGAACGTATTTTACTTACCACTATAGACCTTACATTGCCTTCACCTTTGTGGAAAACCTCAAAACCAATAGAAGTCTTAAAACCTGAAAAAGAATGGGAAGGTGCTTCTCTGCCTTTATATAAATCTGTAGCTAGTGCAATTAATATTCCTGCTAACCAATTGAGAGATCCTGCAATCTTTATTGAAGATGATAAGAACTATTTGTTGTATTCAATTAGAGGTGAAAACGGCATAGCTATAGTAGAATTTTCTATTTCAAACGCAAAATAACTGCTATATCACAACTATTTCACATAATATTCATTAAATCTATATGCTTACATAATTTTAAGTGATATAATTCAAACGAAATCACATTCGACGCAAAATATTATGAAAAAAATAGAAAAAACAGCTAAAAAGGCATCAAAAGTTATACTGCCGACTCTTTACTTAGCACCCATGTTTTTGGGGGCTTATGGATTCGTGTCATTCTTTCAGTGGGCGAGTTAAGATTCAGGCTGCTGCAGTAAACCTATAAGGTCACTAACCTTACGTCTATTGTGCATTGACCTAAATAAACAAAAGACACTCGCTAGTAAAATATTATCTCGCCTCTCTTCAAGGTACTCTACTTCCTTATCCAACAAAGCTCTTAATGCCTGATTTTCTTGGTCTAATTGATCAATACTTTTTTCAGCGCTTGAAGGTCTATAACTCTCAATATCTGTATCATTCAATCTAGAATTTACCAAAAGCCAATCTATTATTTCTAGATTCTCTTTTTGTAATGATGAAGACGCATCATTAAATTTCATTGCTGAAATTAATATAAGAGCACCCCAAGAACCTAAACGAGATTTCTCATATTCATCATCGATAAGGGGACTAAATCTATTTATGATTTCTTGGGCAGCATTAAGAAGAGCTATATTTATATCGGGTTTCATATATTACTTTCTAAAATATCTAAAATAACTTCTAAATGAATATCTCCAGGTATCCATGCAGAAAATAAATTTATTGGATCTATATTCTTACCTGATTTAAATTCGTTTCCTGCTGAAATCCAAATTGCCATCCCTTTTACAGCAGCAAATAACTCCCACCACTCTAAATCTTTTTCATCGAGATCAATTTCACTGGAAGTTTTCCAAAGTCTGATAGCCTCATCTCTTTTTAATAAGTATGCAGGACGTTCTTTGTCTTGCCAGCTCCAAATTGGTGATAATGCCCAACCTAAATCTTCAAGAGGATCTCCTAAATGAGCCATCTCCCAATCCAAAACTCCTGTAACTTTTTCCTTTAAATACAGGAAATTTCCACTTCTATAATCTCCATGCACCATACTTATTCTTTTATTTTCATTAGGTGGGTTTCGATATAAATATCTTATACCTGACTCTAGGATGGGCTCTACTCCTATAGAGTCTTCATGTATCACCTTAACCCATTTATCTAATTCATTTTTCCAGCAAGGTTGCTTAAAATCTTTAGAAAAGATTTCAAAGATTTCAGGATCTATTTCTTTTTTTGCTATTTCTCCTAATATTGACCAAAACTGATTTCCTAAATCTTTCTCATAGGGTGAATAAATATTTGGAGTAAAAGGGCTGGCAGCCTCTCCTTCTAGTTCCCTCATCAACATAAATGAGGCACCTAATTGAGTATCATCTTCAGACATGTCAATCAGAATTGGGACTGGAACCTTTGAATCCTGGAAAGCAGAATAAGCTAAGTACTCAGTTCTCTGTTCAGTCTCTATCAAAGAGCTGTCTTGAGAGAGTCTTAGTATTAACTTTTCTTCATTATCGGAATTATCCTTAACTTTTATTCTATAAGTTTCTCGGCTTGCTCCTCCAAAAATTCTTTCTAAATTAACTAGCGAAAATTCTTTATTTGTAAAATTGGAATAATAATTAAGAAACAAAGAGGAGAGTTCTTCAGACATCAGCCTATCCGTCTAATAACGCTTCAAAACCACTAGTTTGATGTGGACCTATTAATAGTTGCTCTAGAGCGCCTATTCCTTTTTTAGTTGAACCATGTTCTTTCATTTCGAAGTCACAAATTGCCTGTATGTGAAGAAAAGGGGGATCGTGAGGATCTTCCTTTAAATCATAAAAGTCGTAAAGAGATTGATTCTCTCCATGAAACTGACCATGACCCAATTCAGGATGCATATACCCCAATCCACACATGTAAATATGATATTTTGGAGTTAGGGACCAAGATACTTTTGTGCCATCCTCTTTCAAGGCAAAGAATTTAGCCTTTGTTATTCGTCTTGAACCCTTTTTGTATTCAATTTCTTTTTTTAATTCGTGTAACTTAACGCTATGATCAGTTCCTTGCTGAACACAATGGCTATGAGTTGCGTAACCTGACTCATCATCCACAAAATATAAATGTGAAGATTGATCAATGAAATTAGCTGGAGCCCATAACCAATAAAATTGCGGTAATTTCAACGGAGGTACAATCTGAGTATCTTGAGCACCAACAGGCCTTATACCCCATGATCTATCGCGAGTACCTAAATAGTTATCTTGAGAAAGGTCGATAGCTACATCCTTAAACTTTATATTTCCAATCCAATTTCCGTGTTGAGTCATGCGCGTGGAGTCCATGTAGATCCTGGGACCATTTTTTAAAGTCATTCTTGGTTCTTCCATTGGCTCGAAGCGTCCAGTGAAAGAAATATCAACAGAGATGTCTTTCTCATTATCCTCAACAATAATTCTGAGCTTTTTTAAGGGTCGAATTATTTCTATCTTTAAACAGCCAACACCTGTTTCCATTCGTTCGTGATTAAGAACATCAGAATATCTAAAATTATGTTGAACACCGTTGAGAACTAAAATAAAACTCCCGTCTTTTATATTCAAATTAGGATAAACACAAAATGCGGCTCCGAAGAATATACTTCCATCTTCGTTGTAACCATTAAAAAAGTAACGATCGTAAAAATTTCTCTCTGTGCCGACTTCGGCAACTGGTGTGGGTAGTTGATGAATGGGGAAATCGTCGCCTTGAGAGATCATTTTTATAAATTTACTTTTAACTCAGAAATCCCGGCTAAGAAATTCGAAGGTATCCTGGTTGGCTCTGCTACATAATGAATATTAGGATAACGACTCAAAAGCTCCTCAAACAGTACCCTAATCTGCATATGTCCCAACCTGTTCCCTAAGCAAAGATGCTCACCAGCCCCAAATGCCAGATGCTTCTTTGCGTTCTCTCTTTCTACTCTAAATAAATGGCCATCAGTAAATACATCTTCATCTCGATTCGCAGAACCGTACCACATAACAACCTTATCCCCCGCTTTAATATTCTGACCTCTAATTTTTGTATCTTTAGTTGCAGTTCTTCTAAAGTAGATCACGGAAGTAACCCATCTCAACATTTCATCAGTAGCATTTGAAATTAACGAAGGCTCATTCAAAAGTTTCTCTCTTTCTTCAGGGTTCTCAGTTAAAGCCATGAGCCCTCCGGTTAGTGTGTTTCTTGTAGTTTCATTTCCCGCAATTACCATTAGAAGAAAAAAACCATCAAGCAGCTCTGGAGGAAGTTCTGAACCTTCTATTTTAGTATTAGCAACCACACTCATAAGATCATCAGTTGGGTTTTTTCTTCTCTCTTCAATCATGTCTCTACCCATCTTGAATAGTTCCATATAATTGACCCATATTTGGAAAGAGTTGTTAGGATCTTGTTGTATGGATGCATCAGTGAGGTTATTAACTAAGTCTCTTATTTTAGGTCTTTCAGATTCTGGAATACCCATCATTTCGCAAAGTACCCATAAAGGTAATTGCTCTGCTATTTCTGTAACGAAGTTGAACTCTCCTTTGCCTTCTACATTTTCAAGAAGTTCTCTCACTTTAGCTCTCATATCTATTTCTAAGCTTCTAATGGCCTTTGGAGTAAAGCTTGGAGCTACCATTTTTCTATAAACCTGATGATCAGGCGGATCCA
>CAYVAL010000068.1:0-5079 GCA_964449395.1 uncultured Gammaproteobacteria bacterium
AATACTGATGGAGAGGGCTTTGATACTAAGTCCACAGAAGATAGGGCAGATATAGATGTTGTTTTATCTCCATCTAAAGGCGGGACTAAAATTAGATACTTTCAAATAAATCCTATTCCAGAAGGTGTGCCACAAGAAGTAATAGAGGCCTCAACTGCAGCTGCATTTGAGAAAATGGGCGCCGCCCATCATCGCGTGGACACATCAAGAAATGCAGCAATGCACGAGACTGATACTATTGATTATATAATTCTATTAAAGGGAGATGTGACGCTGATCCTTGATGAAGAGGAAATAAAAGTTAATCCTCATGATATTGTGGTTCAAAGAGGAACTAATCATGCTTGGGTCAATAATGGAACTGAACCTGCTTTATTAATAGCTGTTTTAATAGATAGTAGTTTGGTTTAGTTAACTATGAGGCATTAATCAGACCTTTAATTTTACTTCAGTAAAACCTCGAGACATCCTCTCAATTAATTCCTTTCTTAAGTTATCTGTAAAATTGAACTTAAAAAGAAGCTTTAAAATTGGAACTATTATTTCAACCATTAATACATTTTGTGCGATAAATTTAGGCGGTCTAGATTGTATTTCTTGAACTTTCGTGACTTCTTCTATTCTTTCTTTTTCAATTGTTTCAAAGGCTTTATCTAAAGATGAATTAGAAGGATTACTATCCATCAAAGGAACAAGATGGTTAGCGCAAACCACTGCATCTCGTAGGGCAATATTTAATCCTTGCCCTCCAACGGCGTTCATTGTGTGAGCTGCATCCCCTAGAAGAAGAGCACCTTTCTTGGACCATTTTTTTACTCTATCTAGAGTCATTTTTAGAATAAATGGATCAGAAATTGAATTTTCATCTAGACATTTTTGGAGATGATCTGCAAAGCCACTAGGGGATTTCTCTTTAATGTATTGTATCCATTGCTCCTTACCTTTCTTTTTTAACTCTCCATAGCTTCCGGCAGGAATTATCCATCCAACTTGTAATTTTTGGTCATAGACAGGAACAGCAACCAAAAAAGATTTAGGAAATAAGCTAAAAAAAGCCTGCGATCCAGGTAAGAATTTTTCTGGATATGGAATTTTAAACCATAAAACATCTGGCTGAAGTTTGTATTCTTTTACCTCAAAGTTTAGTTTTCTGCGCACCATGGAATTTCTGCCGTCAAAGCCTATTACTACTTTTGCTTTGATGGACGCTTCTTCGTTACCATCGGTTATCACAACCCCATCAACCCGATCTTTGTTATAAATTAAATCTTGCGCTTTGTATCCTCTATAGAAGATAAAATTATCAAAACCAGAGGCCTTTTCTATTAATTTTTCTAGTAGCTGTGGCTGAGAGACCCATCGAAATTCTCCTTCTTTTAGAAATTCAATTTCTGGATTAGCTGCTAATTGACCTTTATAAAAAAGATTCATATCTTCAACCTTTCTGTAATCTACATCATCTAAATCAAAACCAATTTGTTCTAAGACTGCTTTTCCACTTGGCATTAACCCTTCGCCCCTAAACTCTTTCGAAAAGTCCTTTTGCCTTTCAATTAGTGCAGTGGATACTCCTCTAGAGGCTAGTATATTTGCCAAAGTAGCACCTCCAGGACCGCCCCCAATAATTGCGACGTCTACATTTGTCATAATAGGTACTTTATAATATTTTAGTCTTAAAGAGAGTCTTTAAACCAAAAATAAAGTTATGACTAAGTACTTAACAACATTATGTTTAATAGGTGGGGGTATTCTTCCAGTCATAGTCGATATCAATTCATCGCATTTGTTGAATCCTGACTGGGATTCTCATGCGCGTGTTCATGAGGCATGGCGCCTCTCTACTAATCTGTTAGTTTTTTCTATGGGTATTTTTTTATTGTGGTCTAAGAACAAAGAGATTCTAGCGGGCCTCTTGAGTCTCTGCATTCATCTGGGGTTTGTGGTTGCTGCAACTTTGATGCCTCTGTATGGAGGTGAGCCGGTAGGTGAAGGCATTCCAGAGCCTGAGATTTTGATGGTTCCTTTTAATGTATTCTTTTTTGGTTCTATGTTCCTTTTGCAGGGCGCAGTAATTTTTGTTCTATTTAGGAAAAATAAACTCACCCTTTCTGGTGAATTGAGGTAAGTAGGGTTTTTAAAATTCTAACAATAAATAACGGGATTACCGTTTATTGGTTTCAGCTTCTATCCAATCCTCAATCAAATTCTCTAGAACAAATAAAGGCACTATTCCTTGATCTAGCACTATGGAATGAAATTGTTTGAGATTGAATTTATCTCCCATTGTATTCTTGGCCCTGTCTCTGAGCTCTAATATTTTTATCATACCCATTTTGTAGCTAGTAGCTTGAGCAGGCCAAACTATATATCTCTCTATTTCAACTCTTACTTCAGTATCGGACATGCCAGTAGTTTTCTTCATATATTCCATGGCCTCTTCTCTAGTCCATTTCTTATAATGCATGCCAGTATCGACTACTAACCTATTTGCCCTGAACATTTCACTTTGAAGAACGCCTAATTCATCATAGAGATTTTTTGTCATTCCTACTTCTACAGCTAACTGTTCTGAATATAGTGCCCATCCTTCAGTATAAGCAGATGTCCTATAACCTAATTTTCTATATAGTGTTAAATCTTCATTTTCTTGATTCAGAGCAATTTGAAAATGGTGTCCCGGGACGGCCTCATGAAACGTTAGTGTCCTCATGCCAAATTTCGGAGTCTGTTTAATGTCATATAGGTTTGCATAAAAAACCCCAGGCCGTGATCCATCAAGGCTTGGTGCCTGATAGTAACCCCCAGCAGCTGTTTTTTCTGAATATTCTGGAACGGCCCGAACTTCAACAGGGCTTATAGGAAATTTTTCAAAATAAGGCCTCACATCTTCTTCCGCCTCTATTACCATCTGGTTGTAGTCCCTAATAACAATCTCTTTTCTATCTGGGGTATCGGCATATAGAAATTGAGGATCTTCATTTAAATCATTCATCATCTCGCCAATTGGCTTATCTACCGTGTAACCCAGCTCCAGAAAAATATCTTTCATTCTATTTTCAATCCTGGCAACCTCTTTTAGTCCAATTTGATGTATCTCTTCCGCCGAATAGTCCGTAGTCGTATAAGATTTAAGCCTCAAGGCATAGAAAGCGTCTCCATCAGGAAGAGACCAAACGCCATGGTGCTGATTGGCGTTTTCATAATTTTCTAGCATGTAGTCTAAGATTAAACTGAACCCCGGTTTAACAGTTAACTCAATAGTTCGACTTAAGTCCTCAGTGAGTTTATTTATTTTCTCAGGCCCCAGATCTATTTCTTTTAATTTCTTTATATATACCTGCATTAAGGGATTTTCAGAATCTTGATAGGCTAGCTGTTCTTTGAGTTGTCGAATTACATGATCAAAAACATATACAGGAGCAAATATTCCTAATTTTTTTTGTTCTTCTAGCCATACAAGGTTTGCCTTAAGAGCATCGTCAAACATTTTCACTCTTTCAACATAATCAACGGCCTCTCTTTCATTTCTAATCGGATGAGTATCTGTCATGAACTCTACAAGGTTTAAGTGATTGCCACTTATTTGATTAAAAGGATAGGAGTGATATCTAAAGCTTTGAAACCTTTCAATATCTATTTCAGTATCAAATACAGCTATCTCATGAGTAATTTTTTGATTTTTAGTTAACCCATCAACATCGTAACTATTAAGAATTTTTAATTTTTCTAAATTTTCTAGGTGCGTTTCTTCCCCATCCTCAAGAGAAGAAATAGATAGTTTTTGATTATGTTTTGATATGGCATTAAATCCGTCAAATATACCGAGATAAGTCATATATTCAGGGGAATCAATTACGCTCATGACCAATTCTTTGGCTAGATAGTGATCTATTGAATAAGGTTTCTTAGAGAATAGATTCATCAGATAAAGTGCAGTAACAGTCAGTATTATCAAGACAGAGAACCCTAGGTACTTGAGTGTTATTTTCATTTGTATCTCCTTAATATAGAAAATTTTCTATATTTGAACACTTCCCGTGTTTATTGCCTTAAACCATTTGGACGAATTAAGTTAATTCTTTATTTATTATAGAATGAAAAGCTTAACCCGATAATATATTTGAATTATGGAATTTTGGTTTTTAATAGCTGGTTCGGTTTTGTCTTTTGTTGGCATGTTGTTTCATGGAATATTGGGCCAACAAAAATATATGGGGAATATTAATAATAGCGAATTACAGTCTTTGACTAAATCACTCAGCTTAGTCAGTTGGCATATTTTTACTATATTTCTTTTTGTGAGTTCAGTGACTTTAATTTACGTGGCATTTTATCCGGCGCTATATATTGTCGTGTATCCCGTAATAGGTATTAATTTACTGGGCTCAATCCTGTTTGTGTTTCTTGGGCTGAATGGACACAAGCACTTATTAAGTATGCCAGGTGCTTACCTAATGGGCTTCACAGCTTTATTAGCTTACTTGGGGCTATAATCAATTTTATATTTTTTAAAAAAACTAAACACGGAGGTGTTGTATGAAGTATTTGGCAATTTTTATTTTTTCTTTTTCAATGTCTTTAAAGGCAGATATTTACGAAATAAGAGACTATACGATTGAAGAGGAGTGGTTCGATGCTTATGTTTACTGGGCTGAAAATCACTTTATGCCCTACGGCAATGATCGAATAGACATAATTGATTTTTGGGTCAGTACTGGAGAAGAGGCAATAGTGGAGGGGACAGATCCCGTAGTATCGCCTAATGGCCAGCCTAATGTAACTTGGGTGGCAAGGTACGCGAGCCGAGAGGATAGAGATGCTTTTTTTGCTAACTTAGATGTTGATCCTGAGTGGGAAAAAGTCTGGGCTAAGCATCCAAACCCAGATGCTTATGTTCATTCCAATGCCAGATTTTTTGGTTCAATAAAATAAACTTTAAGAACCGTTAAGATTAATGTGATTTGTCCAGTTTGTTTGGGTTCTGAGACTGAACTTTCTCATTTAATAGAAGGAAAAGAATATTTTAAATGTCAGTTTTGTGAGGTGCAGTTTTTAAGCCCTAAAGACCACTTAAGCCCT
>CAYVAL010000069.1:0-5077 GCA_964449395.1 uncultured Gammaproteobacteria bacterium
GTTTGTATAACAACCACCAATGGCGTATCCTAATATTTGATCATCTGAAGAAGCACCACCTGAACCCATTATCAGTCCAGTCTTATAATTTGATAAGTCTGTCTCTTTTAGATTTGCATCGATAATAGCCTCTTGTGTGCTTATATATGAATAAGCAGCTGCATCGCCCATAAATCTATAAAGTTTTCTATCTATTAATTCTTTACAGTCTAAATTCTTAATAGAACCTGACACATGGCTCCTGAGTCCAAGATCGGCATTGATATCATTATGCGATATACCAGATTCTAAGTTTTGGAGTGAATTAGTTACTTCAGCTACATTGTTTCCTATGCTTGAAACTATGCCTATCCCTGTTACGACAACCTCACGCATTTTAGAAACTGGATGTATCTTGAAATAGACCTACTTTTAGGCCCTTGGCGCTATAGATTTCTCTTCCATCTACCAACATTGATCCTTCACCTATTCCAACCGTTAAATCAAGATTTAGAATTCTTTTCATATCTATTTTAAGAGTAACAAGCTTTGCAGTAGGAAGAACTTGTCCAAAGAATTTAACTTCCGAAGCTCCTAAAGCTCTACCTCGTCCGGGATTATCTAACCAGCATAAATAAAATCCAACTAATTGCCACATAGCATCCAAGCCTAGGCATCCAGGCATCACTGGATCCCCTTTAAAATGACAATCGAAAAACCATAAATCAGGATTGATATCTAACTCAGCAACAATTTGGCCTTTTGAAAATTTGCCGCCTTCTTGATTTATCTCAGTTATGCGATCAAACATAAGCATATTAGGAGTAGGTAGTCGTCCATTCTCTTCTCCAAATAAATTTCCTTGCGCACAATCAAGTATTTCTTCTTTGTTGTAACTATTTTTTGGTGAAAAAGTCATTTATCCCCCTCAATAATAAGGTAATGATACATTAAAAATAGTATTAGAATATTAAGTTAATCTAGATCCCAAACTAGACACAATATCTTCTAAAGCAATTTTATAGTCGTTTTGAGGAATTTGATTCAATTCCTTCAGGCATTCTTTAGTATAGTGAAGAAGTACCTCTTCTATTTTTTCTAATGTGTTTGCTTCATTTATGAGAGCTAACACTTTAGGAAAATCTTCTCTTTGCCCTTTTGTAAATAATGAAAGTAATTTATTTTGATTTTCTTCCGTACTCTCTTTTAAAGCAATTATTATAGGGAGTGTAAATTTTCCCTCTTCAAAATCTTTACCAATTTTCTTTCCAGTTAATTTTTCTTCACCATAATAATCTAAAATATCATCTTGAATTTGGAACGCTATCCCTAAAGATTTCGCAAAATTTGATAAGCTTCTAAGGCGTGTATCTTGAGAAGAACAAAGAATACCGGCGGTAATTGCTGATATTTTAAATAATTCTGCTGTTTTTCTATCAATTACATCAAAATAATCTTTTTCAGATAGTATTGCTTGATTCTTTAATGTGAGTTGTAAAACTTCTCCTTCCGAAATTCTGTTAGTAGCATCTGCTAGAGTTCTTATAATCTCAGGGTTTTCAAAGCTAGCCATTAATTGGAAAGCTTTAGAATATACAAAATCACCTACTAATACTCCATGCGCATTATCCCATTTAGCATGAATACTCTCTTTACCTCTTCTTGTAAGACTTTCATCGACTACATCATCATGGATTAATGTGGCCGTATGAAGAAGTTCAATTGAGCTAGCCAGTTTTATCAGATCTTCTCCAGAATAATCTAATGCTTTCGCTACTAGAATACACAATGCAGGCCTTATTCTTTTACCTCCTGAACTAACTAGATAGTTAGATACCTCTGTAGCTAATTTAATCTCTGAGCTTATAGAGTCATTAAGACTAAGTTCTAATTCATTTAGCTCATCTTCTATCAGATTTTTATATATAAATTCCATATGGGACCATTTTAAATTAAGTTAGGTAAATCAAGGAATTATATTGCGAATACTTAATCTTTTTCGTATAGTGCACATCCTTAAATTCCTGTTTGGAGATAAATATGTTTGCCGTAATTGAGAGCGGAGGAAAGCAACACACAGTTTCGGAAGGTGAAAGCCTTAAAGTGGAGCTTTTATCAGATGAAGAAGGGTCAACCATTGAGTTTGATAAAGTGCTCATGATTTCTAATGGAAATGAGTCTAAAATAGGTAATCCTTATGTTGAGAACGCAAAAGTAACTGCGAAATTAGTTTCTAATGGTAAACACGACAAAATTCGAGTGTTTAAAATGAAAAGAAGGAAAGACTATAGAAGAACATATGGTCACAGACAAAATTTTAGTGAAATACAAATTGAATCGATAAGTTCATAAATAAAATAATAAGATGGCACATAAGAAAGCAGGCGGAAGCAGTAGAAACGGAAGAGATTCTCAATCAAAAAGATTGGGCGTTAAGAGTTTTGGAGGCGAAACCATTACAGCCGGTTCAATTATAGTAAGACAAAGAGGAACAAAATTTCATCCTGGAAAGAATGTAGGCTGTGGAAAGGATCATACCCTTTTTTCTAAAGTTGATGGAAAAGTTGCATTTGTGAAGAAAGGCCCAAAGCTTAGACAATTTGTTAATGTAGAACCTGTCTAGTTCAAGACATCCTCTCTCCTAAAAATTCCAATATAATAAATCAATGAAATTCATTGACGAAGTATCCATTGATGTCAAAGCTGGTGATGGTGGTAATGGACTGTCAAGCTTTAGGCGTTTGAAGAATATCCCTAAAGGTGGTCCTGATGGCGGAGATGGTGGAGATGGCGGCAATATAATTTTTCGTTCAGTTAATAATTTAAACACCTTATCTCAGTTTCGATTCCAACGTAAATTTGAGGCACAAAATGGCAAAAGGGGTGGCAGTCAAAATAAAACAGGTTCAGATGGTAAAGACTTGACCATAGAAGTGCCATGCGGAACTCTAATATATGATTTGGATACTGGTAGCTCGATAGCAGATCTAGTTAATAATCAAGATGAGCTTTTGATTTGTAATGGTGGAAAGGGAGGCTTAGGAAATTTAAGATATAAAAGCTCGACTAATAGGTCTCCAACTAAATTTACTGAAGGTAAAGAAGGCGAAGGCCTCTCATTAAAACTAGAGCTAAGGCTTTTGGCCGACATAGGCCTTCTTGGAAAACCTAATGCCGGTAAATCATCATTAGTAAGGGCCGTCTCTAGTGCTAAACCAAAAGTAGCAGATTATGCCTTTACCACCCTTCATCCTAGCTTAGGTGTTGTGGATTATTCAGAAAACTCTAGCTTTGTTATTTCAGATATTCCAGGACTTATAGCAGGTGCCTCAAAAGGGGTTGGTCTCGGTATTCAATTCTTAAAACATTTATCTAGAACTAAAGTAATTGTTCAAATAGTAGACATATATGACAAAACTTATATAGAAATAATAGAAGAAATAAAGGAACTTTCCAGAGAATTAAAAAACTTTGATTCGGCATTAATACATAAGGTTAAATGGCTTGCTTTGAATAAAATTGACCTTGTTGACCAAGAGGAATTGGAAACTTTAAGACATGAATTGGAAAATCAGTTTAAAGAAGATTTATTTATATACTGTATCTCTGCTGCAAAAAAGAATGGTACACAACAGTTAATGCGAGATATTGGAAAATTTATGGAGTCATCAGATGACTAAAAGTGAAAAGTGGGTAGTCAAGGCCGGAAGTAGCCTAGTATCTGGAAATCAAGAAGGAATAAATAAAAATTTTATTTTAGACCTGGCAAAGCAGATTGATTTTTTAAAAAAGAATGGACAAGAAGTAATAGTTATTTCATCCGGAGCTGTCGCTAAAGGTATGAGTGATTTAGGTTTTGACACTAGACCAGATACCTTAGCAAAATTACAAGCTTGTGCAGCGGTAGGCCAGAGAGGCATTTCTGAGATCTATCAAAGGATATTTGAAAACTTTGGTTATACAACAGGACAAGTCTTGATTACACATGATGATATCGCCAATAGAGCTAGATATTTAAATGCAAAGAACACTTTAGAATCATTACTTGAATTGGGCATTGTTCCAATTGTTAATGAAAACGACTGTGTTGCAACGGAGGAGATTTCTTTTGGTGACAATGATAGGTTGGGGGCTGCATTAGCTGGTTTAGTAAGAGCCGATAAATTCATTATGTTGACTGATCAAGAAGGGATTCTGTCTGATGATCCCAATAAGAATGAACAAGCACATCTTCTAAGTAGAATTAATCTTGATGACAGAAAGATAGATTTATCACAACAATTGAGCAGCACGTCTGGTCTTTTAGGTAGGGGAGGAATGAGAACAAAGATTGAAGCGGCGAAAACTTCTCTTAACTCTGGAGCAATGACATGGGTTGCAAGCGGATTGGATAAAGATGTTTTACTGAAGATATACAATAAAGAAGATGTGGGCACTCAGCTTTTTACTGATAAATCTACCTTGCAGTCTCGAAAGCTTTGGATTGCATCTTTTGGTTCAGTGGCCGGACACATAACTTTGGATGCTGGAGCTTGTGAAGCTTTGCAAGCAAAAGGAAAGAGCCTTCTATCTGTAGGTATTAGCCAGGTAACAGGTCAATTTGACGTAGGTGATTTAGTAAGTTGCTTAAATCCAGAAGGTGAAGAAATAGCAAGAGGGCTGACTAACTTCGATAATCAAGAGATTAACAAGATTAAAGGACTTAATTCAAATGAGATAAAGGATAAGTTAGGGTATTTATCTCAAGAAGAGGTAATTCACAGAAATAACTTAGTTCTTAGTTAAAGTGCTTTAACTTTCTTAGACAATCTTGATTTAGTTCTAGAGGCTTTATTTTTTGTAATAACTTTTTTCCCAGCCATTGAATCTAAAGTCTTTTCGGCAAGAGTTAAAGCTTGTTTTGCAGATTCTTTATCTTTTCCTTCAATAGCATTAAGAACGGACTTAACGGCTGTTCTTGTTGTAGCTCTTTGAGAGCTTTTTAGAGCATTTCTTTTAACATTTTGTCGTGCTCTTTTTATTGCTGATTTAATATTTGCCATAAATCTTGTATATCACTGAGAGGCGCGCATAATGCATTCTGAAGAGCAAAGTGTCA
>CAYVAL010000070.1:0-5063 GCA_964449395.1 uncultured Gammaproteobacteria bacterium
ACTTGAGCTACAAAAGCAGGTGGATATATACCAAATACGCCAGCTATTCCAATTGCAACAGCAGCCGAAATCCGTGCATACCTAAGTTCTTGTTTTTCAGTAATCTGAGGCATATAGGTCTTTTTCAACAGATCATGAGATATTGAAGAGGAAATGACCAACAGAAGTCCAGCAGCTGTAGATAAAGCTGCAGCTAAGCCTCCAGCCGCTACAAGGGCTATAACCCATCCAGGCAATTGAGCTATCTCAGGATTTGCTAAAACTATAATATCTCTATCAATATAGACTTCATTATCATTTTTGAGGTTAGGTTCGTTTATAACTATCCTTTCACCACTTACACCTTTTTTATCTGAGTAGATGGGTTTGATGCTTTCTAGCGCATCACCAGAAGAGTACTGAATATTCCCATCTTTATTTTTATCCTTCCAAGCGATCAGACCTATCTCTTCCCAGTTCTTGAACCAAGAGGGAGAAGAGCTATACGGTTGGTCTTGAATTGAATCTATTAAATTCATTCGTGCAAAAGCAGACACTGCTGGAGCGGTTGTGTATAAAAGGGCGATGAATATAAGTGCATACCCAGCCGATTGTCTGGCAGCACCCACACTAGGAACTGTAAAAAATCTAACAATGACATGAGGTAACCCAGCCGTTCCAAACATCAATGCAGCTGTTATACAAAATATATCAATATTACTTTTTACATTCTCTGTATAAGCAACAAATCCTAAGTCTTTAGTGACTTGATCTAGTTTGTCCAATAGATAAATTTGGCTATCAACAAGTGTACTTCCAAACCCAATCTGAGGAATAACTTCGCCCGTCATAAGAATAGAAATAAAGATAGCAGGTACTAGATAAGCAAAGATTAAGACGCAATACTGGGCAACTTGTGTATAGGTAATACCTTTCATGCCTCCAAGAACGGCATAAAAGAATACAATAGCCATTCCTACAATGACACCAGTATTAATATCTACTTCAAGGAATCGAGAAAATACAATTCCAACACCTCTCATTTGTCCTGCTATGTAGGTAAAAGAAATAAAAATAAGGCACAAGACAGCCAATTTTCTTGCTGTTTTCGAGTAATATCTTTCACCTATAAAATCTGGAACAGTAAATTTACCGAATTTTCTTAAGTAGGGTGCAAGAAGTAACGCTAATAGTACATATCCTCCAGTCCAGCCCATTAAATATACTGAACCATCTTTTCCTAAGAAGGCTATTAATCCAGCCATAGAAAGGAAAGAGGCTGCAGACATCCAATCAGCTGCAGTTGCCATACCGTTAGCTACTGGATGAACATCTTTTCCAGCAACATAAAAATCATTCGTAGATTGGGCTCTTGACCACAAAGCTATGCCTATATAGAGAGAGAATGTTGCACCAACAAATATATAAGTAAGTAATTGAGTGCTCATTATTTTTCTTTTTCAGAAAGCCTTTTGTCTAATCTTTTCATTAACCAAACGTAAATAAAGATAATTAAGACAAAGATATAGATACTACCTTGTTGAGCAAACCAGAAACCTAATTTAAAGCCTCCGACCTTTATCTGGTCTAGCATATCAGAGAAAATTATTCCAAAACCAAAAGAAGCTATAAACCAAACAAGAAGAAGAGAAGAAACAATTCTTAAATTAGATTTCCAGTATTCATCATTCTTGTTATTCATCTAACGCATTAAGAGATTTAAAGCCATTATGATAACTAAAAAAGCAAAGGCTATTCTTAATTTTTTTTGTTTCATTCTATGGGCTATATTTACTCCATATTTAGCAGTAAATGAACTCATTAGGCCGACTATAATTGTAGCGGGAAGATATACATATCCAACACTGTTTTCTGGGATATTAATGTTATCAGAACCAATAATCATGTAAGAAATTGATCCAGCTAAGGCTATAGGTATTCCGCACGCAGCCGATGTTCCAATTGCGCTCATCATTTTCAAACCTCTATGGTAGAAATAAGGCACAGAAAATATACCGCCCCCGATTCCGAATACACCTGAAAGCCATCCTATTCCTCCACCTGCAATGACGGGACCAACTAAATTGGTCTGCGGATTCTGGGGTGGAGGAGGGAACTCAAAAATTAATTGAACAGAAGCTACGACTAAGAATAAAGCAACTAACCCTTGCAGAGTTGTACTTTCTAGAAAACCAGCAGTGATACCCCCAAGAGCAGATCCTATAATTATGCTAGGCGCGACAACCTTTATTAAGTCCCAATTTACTGCTCCTTTAGAGTTATGGGAGTAGGTAGATGATATCGAGCTGAATACTATTACGCCAAGAGAACTACCTAAAACCATATGTGATAGAATTTCTTCAGGAAATCCTAAATAGGCAAATATGTAAAAGAATGTGGGGATAATTATTATTCCGCCACCAATACCAAATAAACCAGCCAGAACACCAGAGAATGAGCCAAGTAAAAAATAAAGAAGTATTTCCAATACTCCATTTTATCATTAAGTCTAAGATCTCACTTTAATTTATGTGTTTAATTGCTTTATCGGTAGAAAAATCTAAGGATTGGAATGGTAAAGAGTCCTATTTTTTTAAAGTAATTGCTAACAGAGATGAATATCATGAGAGGAAGACAACCGTAATGCACTGGTGGTCAAATAAAGAGATCCTTGCCGGCAAAGATGAAGAGGCAGGAGGTACCTGGCTAGGAACAAACCGTGAAGGCAAGTTTGGAGCAATTACCAATCTAAAAGAGAATACTAAAATTAAATATAAATCTTCTCGTGGCGCTCTCGTAACAGATTTTTTGGAATCAAATTTATCTGCTAAAGCTTATCTTGAGAAAGTAGAGCCCATTATGGACACTTATGCAGGCTTTAATCTGATTGTTGGGGATAAGAAGGGTTTATTTTATTTATGCAATAGACTAGAAGGTATCTTTTTTATATCTGAAGGTGTACATGCCCTAGGTAACTTAACCCTCAACTCCTCAACTAAAAAAGTAGAGGCAATAAAACACGATTTAAATGATATTCTGCATGAAGGTTTTTCTGCAGAGAAAGGTTTTAATATTATGAAGAAGGAGTATGGAAACTTGCATGAAAAGACTAAAAGAGAACTGCAAGTTAGAGATGGAGAAGAAATTCCCTATAGATTTATTAGGTCACCAATATACGGAACTAGATGCACAACGGTATTTTCTTCCAACCCGTCTGGCGAAATAAACATATCAGAACTTTCTTATCACAAAGAAGGAATTGAAGGCAATTCTGTTGAATTTTCCTTTAACGTTAAGGATTAAGCCTTTTTGAAGTTTTTATTGTAAAACGGAAGTAGATCTTTTAAAACTTCTCTGTAGGCATCTCTTTTAAACTCAACACCTTTTGCAACAGGATGCCAATAGCTAGACCAGGTCCATTCTGTGAATTCAATTTGACTATGTAAATTAAGGTTGATGTCGCTATCTTCTCCTAGAAACTCTGCCAAAAACCATTTTTGAGTCTGGCCTCTAAACCTTCTATTGTTTAAAGAGAAATACTTAGGTATTTTATTTTTGGGAACATCATAGTTTATCCATCTATCATTTTCTTTGATGATGTTAATTTTATCTTCATTCAGGCCCACTTCTTCATAAGTCTCTCTAACTATAGCCTGTTCAGGAGATTCCCCATCATCTATTCCGCCTTGAGGAAATTGCCAACCATCTCCGGTTTTCCTTTTGCACCAGAGCAATTTGCCTTGCCTATTAAATATAATAATGCCTGCATTGGGTCTGTATAATGGCGTTTCCATAGTCAATCTTGTCCAACATATAATAATGAAAAAAAATAAATTAGCTTTATTTGATTTAGATGACACTCTTTTTGATGGTGATACCGAGGGTGAATGGGTTCAATATATGAATAAAAATTCACTAATTTCAGATCCTGATTTTTTTAACAAAATGGAACAATTTACAGTTAACTATAGGCAAGGACAGTTAGATGTTGATGAATATTCAAAGTTCTTGCTCAGTCCTTTAATAGGGAAAAGTCTACAAGAGATAGAAGACAGTGTAGAAACCTTCTCTTTCGATGTTGTTAATAGGCTAACTGATGATTTAACGCAGGAGTTGTTAAAAAAACATAAGGAAGATATGAAAATACTCACATCTGGGTCTTTATCTTTTCTAGTTGACAGTATTGGAAAAAAATTAGGTATAGAGACTTGCTTCGGTACGGATCCGGAATATTTAGATGGAGTTTTTACAGGAAGTGTAAAAGGCAACCCTAACTTTTCTGATGAAAAAGTAAGAAGAATTAAATATTGGATGGAATCGAAACAATTTGATGAAATATATTCTTATTCTGATTCTATACATGATTTACCACTTTTAGAATTCTCTCACTTTCCATGCACAATTAGCCCAGATAAGAAGCTAAGAAAAGTTGCCGAAGATAGAAAGTGGTTAATTGAGGATCGAAGAAACCTTCATTCATAGTCCTCCATGGACGGGCAGCTACACACTAGGTTTCTATCGCCATAAACATTATCGACTCGCCCTACAGGTGGCCAATATTTATCTTGATATAAGCTATCTACCGGATAGGCTGCCTTTGATCTGTTGTATTCATGAGTCCAAGAATCGGTAATTAGAATTTTGGCCGTATGAGGAGCATTCTTTAAAAGGTTATCATCTTCTGATGCATTACCTTCTTCTATTTCTCGTATCTCTTCTCTAATTTTTATCATTGCTTCACAAAATCTATCTAATTCCTTTAGAGATTCGCTTTCCGTAGGCTCAATCATTAGAGTGCCAGCAACAGGCCAAGACATCGTTGGAGCATGGAATCCATAATCTATGAGTCTTTTTGCTACATCTTCTACTTCTATACCTGCTGTTTCTTTTAGTGGTCGAATATCAATAATACATTCGTGTGCAACTAAACCATCCTTGCCTTTGTAAAGTATCTCGTAATGACCTTTTAATTTGGTGGCAATATAGTTTGTATTCAGTATCGCATTTTGGGTAGCACTGACGAGACCATCTGTGCCCATCATCTTCATATACATCCAGCTTATTGGTAAAATACTAGCGCTTCC
>CAYVAL010000071.1:0-5044 GCA_964449395.1 uncultured Gammaproteobacteria bacterium
AGCCAATTAAGCGGCTAGAGCGTAGTCTGCGTTTTCGCCAACTAACAAGTTTGCAATAATTTTTTAACGAGAATTATTACCTTCTCGACATGCACTTGAGGTTTTATATCTACTGTCGAAGCCAGTTCGCCCCCAAAAAAAGCTGAACGATTATACCTTTCCTGCTAATACTTAACTAATTTTTGTTCCTTTCTCTTAATTCCTTGGCTTTTTGTCGGTCCCAGTCTCTAGATTTTATGGTGTTTCTCTTATCCTGGGATTTCTTACCTATTGCAAGTGCAATTTCGCATTTTATAAGCCCATTTTTCCAATATAGTTTAGTTGGTATACAAGTATTACCTTTCTGAGAGGTGGATTTGATGATCTCATTTAATTCCTTTCTATTTAGAAGCAGTTTTCGTGATCTTGTTGGATCCATCTCCTGATTACTATTCTTTAAAGGATCAATATAACTTCCTATCAGGTAAGCTTCGCTATCTTTAAGGAGGGTATAAGCTTCTGCAATTTGAGCATTATTCTCTCTTATACTTTTTGTTTCCCATCCCAAAAGAGACAAACCGGCTTCAAACTTTTTAGAAATTTCAAAGTCAAACCTAGCTTTTCTATTTTCAGAAATTGTATTTTTGCTTTTTTTAATTTTTTTTGCCACAGCTTGATTCTCAAGTTTGTTATAAAATTGTATCAGACATGAAAGATGAAGATGTTTTATTTAGATCAATACAGGGAATAGCTTTTGTTTCTGTTACACCATTTATAGTTCTTACATCTTCGCTTTGGTTTACATCCGATAATATTGCTTATTTTTTAGCTCACTTAGCCCAAATATATTTTTCAGTTTTACTATTTTTTCTTTCAGGAAATATATGGTCAATTAGATCTAATAATAATGAAAAGTTTAAACAACAATTGACTTCAATTTCCTTAATTCCATTTATTTCAGCAATTGTTGGAGCCCTCTTAACCTTATTTATAAACCCTCTAAGCGGAATACTCTTTTTACTTTTAACAGTTTATTTAACAAGACATATAAATTTTATAAACTCAATAATCTCTCTATTTGATCCTTCTTACAAAGAGCTGATCAATAAAATAAGCATTATCTTGTGTATTTGTCTTATGTTAATCTTAACCTATTGGATAAATCCTTATACATACCCTATAGCGATCTATAATTAATATGTCTGAAGAAAGAAAGTCTATACACGGAACTTGGTCCAGTCGTTGGACATTCATCCTAGCCGCGACTGGCTCAGCTGTTGGCTTGGGAAATATATGGAAGTTTCCTTATATGGCTGGAGATAACGGTGGCGGGGCTTTTGTATTAGTCTATTTGGCGTGTATAGCAGTTATTGGCCTACCCATAATGCTTGGTGAGATAATGATAGGTAGAAGGGGTAGAAGTAGTCCTGCAAATACTATGAAGGCGCTTGCTGCAGAAGCCAATACAACTAGTGCTTGGACCTTGCTGGGAGCTACTGGAGCTTTGGCAGGTTTATTGATTCTTTCCTTCTACAGTGTTGCTGCAGGATGGGCACTTTCTTATGTTTTTAATGGATTTCAAGATATAACTCCCGAAAGCTCTACCTCAAGTTTCAATGCTTTACTTTCTAGTCCATCTTCTCTTATATTTTGGCACACCCTGTTTCTATCAATAACTGTATTTGTAGTAGCTAGAGGAATTCTGGATGGCTTAGAAAAATGGATAAATACTCTAATGCCAATGCTTTTTGTAATCGTTCTACTCTTATGTCTGTACGCAACTCAATCTGGAGCTTTCATAGAGGGCCTTATTTATTTATTTCAGCCAGATTTTAGCAAGATAACACCCGAAGTCATGCTCGAAGCCCTCGGTCAGGCATTCTTCACTTTAAGCCTTGGAATGGGGGCCATCATGGCCTATGGAGCGTATATGCCATCTAATCAAAATATAGGGAAAACAGCTATATCTGTAGCTGCACTTGATACAGGAGTTGCTTTATTAGCTGGTATAGCAATCTTTCCAATCGTTTTTGCGAATGGTCTAGCACCATCAGAAGGACCTGGCCTTGTTTTTGTAACTCTACCTATCGCTTTTAGCTCTATGCCTCTAGGGGTGTTTTTCGGTACTCTATTCTTTGTCTTGTTAAGTATAGCCGCATTGAGTTCCTCTATATCCCTTATAGAGCCGGGTGTTGCATGGCTAATAGAGTCTTTAAAAATAAAGAGAATAACCGCTACAGCTTTATTAGGTTTTGTGGCTTGGTTTATAGGGATTTTTAGTGCCCTTTCTTTTAATCTTCTTTCAGAATTCACTATCTTTGGAAAAAACTTTTTTGATGCAACTGATTTCTTAACAAACCAAATAATGTTACCTCTTGGAGGTATTTTTATAGCTATTTTTGTGGGCTGGGTTATGAAAAAAGAAAATGTATTAGATGAGCTTGAAGTTGAAGAGAATTTTATTTTTAAGTTTTGGTACTTTAGTATTAGGTATATATCACCCGTAATGGTAGGTTGTGTGTTCCTTTATTTCTTTATTTAACTCCATTGCCTGAATCAATCTCACCTTCCCATTTCACAAGTTTATTCTCTTCAAAAAAGAGAACTATCTTTTGCTCTGTATAAACATTCTCTCCTTGTGTAACTGTTGTGAAATAATCCCATCTATTAGGAAAAAAAGTATCAGATATAAGAGGTGTGCCCATAACAAATTTTACTTGAGATTCCGTCATACCAACTTCTAATTTATCTATCATTTCTTGGTCAACAAGATTGCCTTGGCTTACAACGACCTTGTACATTTTCGGCATGCTGCAACCAGCTGTTGCCAAAGTCAGAATTAAGAGAAATAAGATTGATAGTTTTATTTTCATTTTTATTTTTTTAAAGATGAATGGATATTATAATGTGAACTATTAATTATTATTAGTAATTTAAAGGTATTAAATTGACAGACGATGCAGAATTAAAAAAAGCTGGACTCAAAGTAACCTTACCAAGGCTTCGAATACTCGAACTTCTTGAAGATGGCGATAAGGCGCATTTGAGCGCTGAAGAAATATACAGATGTTTAATTGATGCAGGAGAAGAAGTGGGACTTGCAACTGTATATAGAGTTCTTACTCAATTCGAACAGGCTGGAATTTGCATTAGACATAACTTCGAAGAAGGGCATGCTGTTTATGAGTTAACCCCTTCAGATCATCATGATCATATGGTTTGCTTAGATACAGGTGATGTTATTGAGTTCACTGATGACATAATCGAAGAGAGACAAAAGAAACTTGCTGATGAAAAAGGTTATGAAATTATAGACCACAGTATGGTTCTTTACGTAAGACCTATCAAAGACTAATAACTTGAATAGTTTTTTTTCAGCCCCATATTAGGTCTGAAAGGAGTAAGCTTTGAAAAAAAATACAAAAGATCAAGACATAGAGAACCTAGATACTGAAATTAATTTAGAAGATGGTAACAATGTTTCTGAAGAAATTCTTATACAAGATGAAACATCTGAACTAGAAGAAGTAAAATCAAAAGAAGAAATTATTAATGGTCTTGAAGATCAAGTTCTTAGAGCTAAAGCTGAAGTCCAAAACGTCAGACGAATAGCAGCTCAAGAAGTTACCAAAGCTAGATTGTTTGGCATTGAAGCCTTGGCTAAAGAATTTCTATCTGTAGGTGATAATTTAGAAAGAGCTATTGTATCTTGTGAAGACTCTGAAGAAATTTCTATTATAAAAGAGGGATTAGAATTAACACTTAAAAGTCTTGAGAGCTCATTAAGTTCATCTGGTATCAAAGCTATAGAGTTTGATGATAAAACTTTTGACCCTGAAAGGCATGAAGCCATTTCTGTAATCGAAGATGACTCATTAGAACAAAATACTATCATAGATGTTGTTCAGAAGGGCTATACGATAATGGATAGAATTCTTAGACCTGCAAAAGTTGTAGTTTCAAAAAAATCTAAAAAAAATTAAGAAAAGCTCTTGAAATACACTACATAAGCCCCATCTTATGTAAAACAACATAATGCGGAGTTAAATAATGGCAAAAGTAATAGGTATTGACCTAGGGACAACAAATTCATGTGTGTCTGTTATGGAAGGGGACCAGGCAAAAGTGATAGAAAACTCAGAAGGAAAGAGAACTACACCTTCGGTAGTGGCATATGGAGAAGAAGTCAAAGTAGGGGATTCTGCCAAAAACCAGGCTGTAACTAATGCTGAAAATACACTATATGCGATTAAGAGGCTCATAGGCAGGAAACACGATGACGATGTTGTAAAGAAAGATAGTGGCATGGTTCCCTATAACATTATATCTGCTGAAAATGGCGATGCTTGGGTAGAAGCAGAAGGAAAAAAACTTGCTCCTCAGCAAGTATCAGCAGAAATACTAAAAAAGATGAAGAAAACCGCTGAGGATTATTTAGGTCAGGAAGTAAAAGAGGCAGTCATTACTGTCCCTGCATACTTCAATGACTCCCAAAGGCAGGCTACCAAAGATGCAGGAAAAATAGCTGGCCTCGAGGTAAAGAGAATAATTAATGAACCTACAGCTGCTGCATTAGCCTACGGACTAGATAAAGGTAAGGGCGACCAAAAAATAGCTGTATATGATCTAGGTGGCGGTACATTCGACGTTTCTATTATTGAGATAGCAGAAATTGATGGAGAACATCAATTTGAAGTACTTTCTACAAATGGCGATACATTTTTAGGTGGAGAGGATTTTGATATTGCACTCATCGATTATCTGGCAGAAGAATTTAAAAAAGAATCAGGCCTAGATTTGCACAATGATTCAGCTGCGCTACAAAGATTAAAAGAGGCTGCAGAAAAAGCAAAGATAGAATTATCTAGCAATCAGCAATCTGAAATAAACCTTCCCTATATTACAGCCGACTCTTCAGGAGCTAAGCATTTCGTGCACAAACTCACTAGAGCAAAATTAGAATCGCTAGTTGAAGTTTTAGTTGATAGAACAATGAAACCAACAGAAACAGCTCTTCAAGATGCAGGCTTAAAAGCCTCGGATGTTGATGAGGTTATCTTAGTGG
>CAYVAL010000072.1:0-5026 GCA_964449395.1 uncultured Gammaproteobacteria bacterium
GCAATTCCTTCTTTTTGAAAATATAGTTGATAAAAAAAGTTATCTTTATAAATCTCTTTCCAAAGATCTAATGCAGGCATAGGACCTCTTCCAGTAAACGGCACTGACATAGTCCCCGTAGCTGTAATACGATCTTCATTTAGAGCAGCAGTATGTAAAGCTATAGGTCCACCCCAATCGTGTCCAATAGTGATAGCTGAATCATAACCAAGAGCATCAATGATTCCGATGACATCATTGGTCATATTTTTCATTGTATAAGCTTCAATTTCATGCGGTTTATCGGATTCACCATATCCTCTTACATCATAGGCAACTGCTCTGTAACCGGCCGCTGCAACAGCGGGTAGTTGATGTCTATAGCTATACCAGCTTTCAGGCCAACCATGACAGAAAATCACTAGCGGCCCTTCTCCCATCATTGCAAGCCTTAGGTTGATTCCGTTACTTTTAATAAATTTAAATTCTATATCTTCCATTTTTAATTCTCTCTAAATTGAGAGTACTCGTTCAATTAACCAATAAGTTCCCAAACCTCCGATAAAATAACTTGCAAAAGCATTAACTTCAATCTTTATCTTTTCTAACTTAAGTAAATATATAACAACACCGAATAATGGCAGGACCATTAATTGTCCTACTTCAATACCTACATTAAAAAATAACAACGACAACAAGAGATTCTCATTATTGATTCCTATTTCTGTTAAGGCACCTGCAAAACCTAGACCATGCAAAAGGCCAAATCCAAATGCAATGAGCCATGGCGTAGAATCATATTTTTCTTTGTCACCAACCTCCAGAGCAAGATAGATAATAGTTAAAGCAATAAAAGCTTCGGTAGAGGCTTGAGGTACACTCACAATATCAAGAACTGATAAAGCAAGAGTAATACTGTGAGCTAAAGTAAAAGCAGTGATGGTCTTAATTAGATTGATAGTTCCTGAAACAAGAAATAAAAAACCAAATACGAATAACATATGGTCAATACCACTGAGAAGATGCTCTATTCCAAGCCAAAAGTAGCTGGTTGGATAAATGCTGACTTCATCTGGAATATCAAACTTAGGTGTATTGATAGTTGCCAAGCCTTCGAAGGAAGTTTGATCTAAAAACTTCACACTTACCAGGGCATCGGTAAGCCTTGTTAAGCCCTTAAAGGCTATCTCCTTTCCCTTCAAAGTCTCGTTACAACTAATTTCAATACTTGAAACTAAATACTTACCTTGAACTTCAGGTAAATTTCTTTGTTCTTCCTGACAATCGGTAAAACTAACTTCAGCTGGTAATCCAACTGCATTTGTAGGAAACATCCATAAACCTGAATAAGACCCATTTGATCCCTCTTCCAGGGATAATCTAGCCGGATTCATTTCATGAGTTTCTCCCTGCAAAGCAAGGAATAAGCCTATAAAGGTAAATATAAATTTAGCCGGATACTTCATTTAAATCCGCCAAGATTTCTATTTGATATTTATTTCTTAGTTCTTTTAGATACTCTTTCACGGAATTATTTTGTTTCTCAAGAATGACATCGTTAATAACAACATTTTTAATGTCATCTAAAGTTGGAGTAAAAGAATCTGTTATAGAGTTTATAAAAACAAGATGAGATCCGTATTCATAAATTAGAGGGCCAGACCATTCCTTAAGAGTTAAGTTTTGAATTTCAAC
Organism: uncultured Gammaproteobacteria bacterium; assembly: GCA_964449395.1. Classification (GTDB taxonomy): domain Bacteria; phylum Pseudomonadota; class Gammaproteobacteria; order Magnimaribacterales; family Magnimaribacteraceae; genus Magnimaribacter. The sequence continues at coordinate 1,675 of CAYVAL010000072.1, forward strand.
TGCAAACCCTTTACCAAAAGACCTTTCAACTTCTGTGATAGTTTTAGAAGAAAAGTTTTTCCCTAATAAGAAAGGTTCACCGAAATCGGTTTCAGGTGAACCTTTTTGTATAAGATTTAATGCTTCAGCAGCCCTAACATCATTAGTCTCGCTTGAGCTAAAGTACACATGAGAAAAAGTTATCCTTTTTCCTACGAAATATTTATCTATATTTTTATTATAAAAATCACTAACTTCTTGCTCAGAAGGCAATGCTGAATCTGCTTCTTGTCTCAAAAAGCCTATTTTCTGAGCAAGTCTTCTCTTGATGATTATGTCATTTTTATCCAGCCCAAGTTTTATAGCCTCTCTGTAAAGTATCTCTTCATCGAGTAGTTGCTTAATAATACCATCTACTTCTTGAACGGTAGGCTCCCTTCCAACTTGGCTTACCCAGGTACCAATAAGAGAATTAATCTCAGATTCAAATATAGTAATTTTGTTTTCATTCTCATCATTGAATATCAAATCGGCCGTTAGAATGAGAATCCCTAATAAAAGAAAAATAAAAAGTTTTTGTTTCATTTTTAATAAAAAAAATTAAATAAAATTATATATTTACAGAAAAATTTGAAGAATATTTACCAAGTATCGATGTTAGGCCTTTTTTTACCAGATCTAGATTTTGGGGGTAAGGATTTTAGGGTGCTAGATACCCAGTTTCTAGTTTCTGCCGGATCTATCACATCATCAAGCTCAAAGTGAGATGCCATATTCACTGCCCGTCCTCGATGATAGCTATCAGCGACCATCTTTTCATAAGCTTCTATTCTCTTCTTGGGATCTTTAATTGCCTCAAGTTCTTTTCTATATCCAAGCTTAACTGCACCTTCTAGTCCCATCCCCCCAAATTCTCCTGTAGGCCAAGTAACAGTAAATAAAGGTATTTTAAAACTACCTCCTGCCATAGCTTGTGCCCCTAAACCATAAGCTTTTCTTATAACTACTGACATAAGCGGCGTTTCAATATTTGCACCGACAACAAACATTCTAGCTGCGTGTCTAATGAGAGCTGATTTTTCACTTTCAGGACCCACCATAATTCCAGGACAATCTATTAACGAAAGTATAGGAATATCAAAAGCATCACATAATTGAATAAATCTTGATCCTTTATCGGCACCAGGCGAATCAATTGCTCCTGAAAGATGCCCAGGATTATTTGCAACAATCCCAACAGGCTTGCCTTCAATTCTAATAAAAGAAGTTATTATTCCAGGTGCCCACTCCTTCCTAATTTCGAGTACAGAATCTATATCGGCTATTCCTTCGATAATATCTCTCATGTCGTAATATCTGAGTCTATTCTCAGGGACAGCAAATCTTAATTTTCTAGCATCAGGTTCTTTCCATTCTTTTATCGGTCCCTGGAAGTAAGAAAGGTATTTTTTTGCTACCTCAACTGCCTCTTCTTCATCCTTAACAGCAATATCAACAACACCATTTGGAACTTGAACATCCATTGGTCCAACTTCATCGGGAGTAAAAACACCTAACCCTCCACCTTCAATCATGGCTGGGCCGCCGACACCTATATTGGAATCTTCAGTTGCGATAATCACATCACAGCAGCCTAAGAGAACCGCATTCCCTGCAAAACACCTTCCGGTTGTTATTCCTATTACTGGGACTAATCCAGATAATTGAGCGAAATAAGTAAATGCTAAACAGTCTAGACCAGCCACACCTGAGGTATCTGTATCTCCTGGCCTGCCCCCTCCTCCTTCGGCAAATAAAATCGTGGGCAGTTCATTTTGCTCGGCTATTTCAAACATTCTATCTTTCTTAGCGTGGTTCATTTTTCCCTGGGTACCCGCTAAAACCATATAATCGTAGGACATTGCCATAACTCTTGAAGCATTCTCAGGAAATAAATCGCCATTAACGTGACCGAGGCCACAAACCATTCCATCACCTGTAGTATTTTTAATTAAGTCTTCTTCGCTTCTTCTGCGCCTTTGAGCTGCCATTACAACAGAACAATATTCAAGAAAACTTCCTTCATCACAAAGATGTTCAATATTTTCTCTTGCAGTTCTATGGCCTGTTCCATACCTTTTCTTTACAGCCTCAGGACGATTAATATCATGACTAGCTTCTTTTCTGTCTAGAGCTTCTCTTAAATCAGGTCTTATCCAATCCAAATCAACTTCTTCATCTTCGCTAGAAGCTTGTTTTTCAACATCAGCAAGACGAATTAACATTAATGAATGCCCTTCAAATACTGTATCTAAACTTGTAACTGATATATCTTCCACCACTCCACTGACTTGAGAAGTAATTTCATGTTCCATTTTCATGGCTTCCATAATGCCTAGAGTCTTACCTTCCCAGACGTTATCTCCTACTTTCACGTCAAATTTAACTATCATACCCTGCATAGGAGCATTAACACTTTCATAACCGTCTCTTAAATCTTGCTGTTGAAGCTTTAAAATATTTTCTGATTGATCGACAAAAGCTCCTCCAGATTTACCATGATCAAGCACTGCCAATGGATCAAGGCTCTCAATCTTTCCTCTCTTGAGCTTCTCTTTAGGGATACTTCTGCCTATATCAGAAAGATCAGAATGTGTTTTTAGGTCTGTTAAGACTTTTATATTATTTTCAAAGTAATTTGTATGGACTTTATTATTTCTAAAATCTTGATTCACTAAAATATTTCTTAGCAAGTCTAAATTAGTTGGGACACCAATAATCTTAAATTCACAAAGAGATCTATAGTTTCTCTTAATAGCTTGTTTGAAATTATCTTCTGGGGAATAAGTAATTATTTTTGCTATTAATGAATCAAATAAAGGATTTGTTTCATACCCGGCATAACCGTAACTATCTGATCTGACGCCTGGACCAGATGGTAGATCAAATTTTTCAAAGATTCCTCCTCCAGGAGTGGCTATGCCTTGAGAGTCGATAGTTTCCATGTTGACTCTTGATTGAATTGCATACCCCTTAGGTTCAGGTATATTTTCTTGTTCTAACTTAATTTGTTTTAGAGTTTTACCCGAAGCTACTTGAATTTGTGCTTTTACAAGATCCAAAGATAAAACTGATTCTGTAACCGTATGCTCTACTTGCAACCTAGTATTGCATTCAATAAACCTAAAATCATTTTTTTCAACATTAACCAAGAACTCCATGGTGGCCAAGCCTTCGTATTTTAGTGTCTGGGCAAGTGCCAAAGACGCTTCGATCATTCTGGCTTTTAATTCTAGATTTAGGCTTGGACTGGGAGCTATTTCTATAAGTTTTTGATACCGTCTTTGGATAGAGCACTCTCTTTCATGAAAATGGCTCACTGCTCCAGTCCCAT
>CAYVAL010000073.1:0-4991 GCA_964449395.1 uncultured Gammaproteobacteria bacterium
AAAAATAGACCTCTCAATACTCTGTTGCACAGAGCAAAGGTTCTCTCGTCACTCAAGTGCGTGGATAAAGTTGTTGTTTTTGAAGATTTAACTCCCATTAAAATTATCAAAGCTTTAAAACCTGATGTTTTAGTTAAAGGTGGAGATTACAAGATTAAACAGATAGTAGGTTATGAAGAGGTAACTAGATCCGGTGGCAAGGTCGTTACCGTACCTCTTGTAAAAGGTTTATCAACAACAAAGATTATTGCAAAGACGCTTCAATCTTAACCTCTATTCTCTCTTCGTTTCTCTCTTCGTTTCTCTCTACTTGACCATTTTGGATATAGCGATTCTCCTATTCCTGATTTAAAGCGTCTATGCATCCAAAGATATCCTTCAGGTTCTTTTCGAATGAATTTTTCATAAAGATTATTCATATTGCCTAAAAACCTTTCTTCATCTTCCTGGTTTTCTAATTCTTGTAGTTCAATTTCGTAAACATTTTCTATTTTAGATATATCAGCAACTACTACTTTGATATTCTTACCAGAAAGGAAGGCAGGGAAGGTAACCGTAGCCGCATCATGATTAAAAAAAGGAATCATTTTAGACACTTTAGAGCCGTAATCTTGATCTGCAGCATATAGAAATATTTCTCCTGATTTTATCCATCTTATCGCCTTAATGGCTTCTTTATTAGTTAATGATCCTTTTATGTAATTATTTCTAGCCTTGATCATTACATAGTTGATAACTTCATTTGTCTGTAATTTGTACATGCCACTTAGGTCAAAAAATTGACTTAAGAGTCTTAAATCAAGCTCTAAGTGAGTGGAGTGCTTTATAAGAACAAGCACTCCTGTTGTTGGATTTTCTAATAGATGTTTATTGATGAATTGTGTTTTTAATTTTTTTACTTTTTTATCAGATCCCCACCAAGCAATTGCCATCTCAAATATACCTCTCCCTATAGCTTGAAAATTTAACTTAACCAGTTTGTCTAGTTCTTGACCTTCAAGGTGAAGACATCTTTCTATATTGATTTTACTAATTTCTTTTCGATGCGGGCTCACTTTATAAATCAGGTTTCCAGTAGCATTGCCAAGTCTCATTAGCATTCCATAAGGCAGTAAAGATATAACTCTAAGTAATGCTAGCCCTAACCAAGTGAGCAAACCTTTTAATGAAAAAAGGGCTGAAGAGAATTTTGGATTTTTATTTTGTAATAAAGACTTACTGCGGTTCATTCTTTGGCCAACCCTCTAGTGTATCTAAATAGCGTTTTACCCCTTCTTGGACATTAAGAAATTCTTCTTTATAACCTGCCTCTCTTAATTTTGAGATATTTGCTTCCGTAAAGCTTTGATAAGCTCCTTTTAGTTTTTCTGGAAAGGGGATATATTTTATCTTACCTTTTTTATTCCAATCTATCACAGCATTAGCAACGTCATTGAATGTTTGGCTTCGACCTGTACCCACATTAAATATTCCGGAGATTTCTGTATTCTCTAGAAACCATAGATTTACTTTCACCACATCTTCTACGAAGATAAAATCTCTTCGCTGTTCTCCGTCTTCATATCCATCTGACCCTTCAAAAAGTTTTATCTCATCATTATTTTTTAATTGATTATGCAGATGGTAGGCAACACTTGCCATATTGCTTTTATGTTGCTCTTGAGGACCGTAAACATTGAAATATCTTAACCCTACAATCTGAGTTTTATTTTCTTTTAACTCCTCTCGAACGATTTGATCAAATTTAAATTTAGAGTATGCGTAAAGGTTTATTGGGTCTTCATTCTCAATTTTTTCGTCAAATACTTTGCCACTGCCATATACCGAGGCCGAAGAAGCATAGATTAGAGGTGTATTTGATCTTTTAGAGAGATTTAATAGTTCTTTTGAATATAGTAGATTATTTTTGTATAAATATTCTGAATCCCATTCCATGGTATTTGAACAGGCACCTTGGTGGAAAATAGCCTGAAGACTTATTCCATCAAAGTTCTTATTTTGAACTTCTTGTAGAAATTCATCGATTTCAAGATAGTTTTCAATATCACAGTGTGCAATATTTTCTTTAAGTTCTGCGTTAGCATGATCATCAACGGCAATAATATCTTTATAGCCAAGTTTATTCAGACCCTTGATTAAGTTTGATCCTATAAACCCATTACTACCCGTTACTACTATCACAATTTTTAATTTAATTAAGGAATAATGGCTATGTTAGCATACGCTAATGGCCAGAAACCTCTATACAGCTGTAATTTCTTTATTATTGCCTGCATATTTTTTACGATTATGTTGGAAAGGTTTAAATAATAAAGAATATCTATATAGATGGGGTGAGAGGTTAGGTTTAAGTTCACATAAACCTTCTGAAGGTAAATCAATTATCTGGATTCATGCTGTCTCTGTTGGAGAGGTGAATGCATCTATGCCGTTATTAAGGAAACTAATTGAAGACTATCCTGATTCTGAAATCTTAGTTACCACCACTACGCCGACAGGATCAAAATTACTACTTGAAAGGTTGGGCAGTAAAATTAAACATCAATACTTACCAGTAGATATACCTTTTTTTGCGAATCTATTTCTTGATAGATGGCAGCCAAGGATGTTGATATTAATTGAAACTGAAATTTGGCCTAATATTATTAACTGTTGCAAAGAAAGGGGTATATATACTGCTCTGATTAACGCAAGACTCTCAAGCAAGTCTAAAGATAATTATCTCAAGTATTCTTCTTTAATTCAGCCTGCAATAGATTCTTTAGATATTATTTTGGCCCAATTTGAGTCAGATAAGGCTCGTTTTCAAGAGTTATCACAAAACAAAAAAATTAATCTATGTGGTAATTTAAAGTTTGATCAGGCCGTTCCAGATCAACTTGATGAAATTTCTAAATCCATAAGACAAAGCTGGTCTATAGATGGGAAATTAAGACCTACTTTGATAGCTTCGAGCACTCATGAAGGAGAAGAAGAAGTAGTTTTAAATGCCTTTAAAGGTATATTAAAAGAACTCCCAGACGCATTGCTCATTTTAGTGCCTAGACACTTTGAAAGGTTTGATAGAGTAAAGAATATTATCAAAATTTCTGGTTTAGCGCTTGCTGCCAGGTCTAAGAAAACAGATGTAGGTAAGGATATTCAAGTTCTTTTGGGTGACACGATTGGAGAGCTTAACTTTCTTTATTCATTAGCAGATATTGCTTTTGTAGGAGGAAGTTTGGTTGATCACGGCGGACAAAACCTCCTTGAACCTTCTGCTCAGAGTATGGCCTTACTTTCGGGACCTAGTCTAAGGAATTTCTCGGATATATCTGAACAACTTAAAGCCAGCAGTGCTTTGGAGATTATTCTTAACTCAGATGAATTATCAAAAAAATTCTTAGAAATAATAGGTGACCCTAAAATCTTAGAGGCAAAGGGTAGAGCGGCTTTAGAGGTTTTTAATAATAATAGAGGAGCTTTAGATATTATCCTCAAAAATCTAAGTAGCTCTCTTAATAGCTAGAAATTATTGCCCGATTCTAGAGCCGTTTCTGCTATCTAGGCACAGTCTTAGAACATCTCTGTACAAAATCCGCTAGATTTACCTATTTTAATATTGGCACAGAGATTGCATATTAACTTTTGTATTTTTCTAAAAAATAAAGGAGAAAATAATGAAGTTAATAACAGCAGTTATTAAACCTTTTAAACTTGATGAAGTTAGGGAAGCGCTCTTGAGTGTAGGTGTTACCGGTCTAACTGTCACTGATGTAAAAGGTTATGGCAGACAAAAAGGCCATACAGAGCTATACAGAGGATCTGAATATGAGGTCGATTTGTTACCCAAAACAAAGATCGAAATTGCGGTATCTGATGAAAAAGCTGACGAGGTTGTAGAAGCTATAAGTACTTCTGCTAATTCAAACAAAATAGGTGATGGAAAGATTTTTGTTGTAGATCTTAATCAACTGGTTCGTATTAGGACCGGAGATCTAAATGAAGACGCGCTTTAAATATAAGGAGATAAAATGACAGAACTAGAATTTGCGCTTAATACCTTCTACCTTCTAATGAGTGGGGCTTTAGTCATGTGGATGGCTGCAGGATTTACGATGTTAGAAGCTGGATTGGTTCGTTCAAAGAATGCTGCAGAGATAGTAACTAAAAATTTAGGACTATTCTCTATAGCTTGTGTAATGTATTTGGTATGTGGCTTCTTTATCATGTATCCAGGAGACTCAGCAGTTTCAGCATGGGTACCAGGATTTAGCTTGTCATATTTAGGGCTTGGTATGAGTGATCAGGATATGTCTTACGGATCATATTCAGAAGGATCCGATTTCTTCTTCCAAGTAGTATTCGTTGCAACTGCAATGTCCATTGTTTCTGGTGCAGTGGCAGAAAGGATGAAATTACTTCCTTTCTTTGCATTTGCAGTTGTCTTAACCGGCTTTATTTATCCTGTTCAAGGATACTGGAAATGGGGAGGTGGTGGACTTGATGCTCTTGGCTACACAGATTTTGCTGGTTCGGGTGTTGTTCATCTATGTGGAGCTGCAGCAGCTTTAGCCGCTGTATCAATTCTAGGAGCCAGGAAAGGAAAATACGGAGAGAATGGATCTGTATATGCTATACCAGGATCTAACATACCTATTGCGGCTTTAGGAGCTTTAGTGCTTTGGTTAGGTTGGTTCGGTTTTAACGGCGGTTCTCAACTAGCCATAAATACTGCTGCTGATGCTATCGCTGTCGGTCAAGTGTTTCTCAACACAAACATGGCCGCTGCTGGCGGAGTTTTAGGTGCTTTATTTGCCAGTAAAATTTTTAGTGGAAAGGCTGATGTAACCATGGCAATAAATGGTGCGATTGCTGGCTTAGTGGCTATAACCGCAGCTCCAGATACTCCGACAGGAGGCTTAGCAACTTTAATCGGCCTCGTTGGAGGTGTCATCGTCTATTTCTCAGTTATCATCCTGGATACAAAACTTAAGATCGATGATCCAGTT
>CAYVAL010000074.1:0-4980 GCA_964449395.1 uncultured Gammaproteobacteria bacterium
CACGGTAAAGAAAAATTAGAGCACCTCATTTACCCAACACCAACTGAAAATAGTTTAGGTCTTCATGCAACAATTGATCTTGGTAAAGGTATTAGGTTTGGGCCTTCTGCATATATGGTTGAGGAGATTGACTATAGTCTTTCTGTAGAACATAAATTGCAGTTCCTTAGAGCTATTCAATCTTATTGGCCCGAAATCAAGGAAGAAGATCTTACTCCCGGTTACTCTGGTATTAGACCAAAGCTTAAGGGTGTAAGTGATTTTGTAGTGGATTCGGGCACAGTAAATAATAATCAGTATGTGAATGTGCTCGGTTACGCCTCACCTGGTCTAACTTCTTCTTTGGCGTTAGCAATTGAGGTATCAAATCGTATAGATTTAGATTTATCTTAAACCAGTTCCTACTTTTATATTCGACCAAAGAATTTCATTTTCTTCCGCACTAACAAACTCGTATCTGGCGGTATTTTTTTCAATGGTCATCTTTAGAAACCCTGGAGTTTCTATATTAAATTTACCTGATTCAATTTCTTTTGGAGATCCTCCAGGTAGAGCCCCTGTAGCACTTATCAACTGAAGTGTCTTTTTATGATCTCCTTCGTCCGCTAAGACATGATTATGGCCTGTAATATAAATATCAAAGATCCCGAAAACATGGTTCTCCAAGAATATAGCCAATTGAGGATTTGCTCTATCTCTATCACCTGAACTAAATAAAGGGTGATGTGCTACGACAATAGAAAACTCGCATTGATTTTTTAGTCTCTCTACTTCTTCTTCAAGCCATCTAATCTGACTACCTCTTTTGTAGAAGTAATATAACTTATCAAAAATAGTGGTATCTAAAGCAAAGAAACATAATTCTCCAAAGGTCTTAGTATAGAAATTGCTGGGGTGGAAAATAGACGGATAATCTTTAGCAACTTCAAGATAGACGCTCGGGTCACCTTTGTAGTCATGGTTGCCAACTGTCAGATAAAGGGGAATTTCTGTCTCTAGGAATGGTTTAAATGGAGTTAAGAAACTGTCTTGAAGTTCTGGGTCATCTATCGATTGAACTCCAAGTTGTGTTATGTCTCCAAGATGCCAAACCATCGAACAATCAGAATTAGCTAGTGCTTTTACTACCTTTGCCTGTGTAGGATTAACTTCACCCGCATCCCCTACAAAACAGTAGATGCTAGATTCATCAGCAATTATTGGCTTTATAGCTACTACCGAAAGTATCAATAGAATTATTTTGAGTGATTTTGCATTCATGAGATTGATAACTCCCTTTCGTTATTTTGGTCAGTATCTTTATAAGAAATCTGAACATGAAAGTCAGGGGAGGGAAGAACTGATTCTCCGTTTTTAGGCCACTCAAAGATTGATACTGATCCTGACTCTTTTAAATATTCATCTATACCAATTTCTTCTAGCTCTATCGGTTTTGAAATTCTATATAAGTCAAAATGAAAGACTTTATAATTTTTTGTTTCATGAATTTCGACCAGGTTATAAGTCGGACTTTTGACTAACTCTTGATAATCAAACCCTTTAAGAATTCCTTTAGTAAAAGTTGTTTTTCCAGCTCCCAGTTCACCTTCTAAGAATATGATTATCGATCTATCAGATTGAATTCCCAAAATTTCTTTGGCTAGTTCTCCTCCAGCCGCCATAGTTTCATTTTCGTTAGAGGTGATAATGAGCTTAGTCATATTTTAATAAGTATCTTAGCTCGTTAATGATATCACTGGATGTAAGTCCTGCTTCTCCAAATTCTAGCGAAGCTTGATCAGCTGCCTTGGCATGTAAATCCACTCCTGCTTCGGCAGCATCTTTTAGGGTTAGTCCTTGAGCCAATATCCCGGCAATAATTCCAGTTAATACATCTCCCATTCCTCCAGTAGCCATGCCCGGATTACCTGAGCCACATATACCCCATTTTTGAGTCCCACTGCTTTGGTTACAAATAATGGTTCCAGATCCCTTTAATATCACAGTCGCATTAAACTTTTTTTGTATCTTTGCTGCTGCACTAAACCTATCAGATTCAATTTCAGTCACAGTTGTATTGAGTAGTCTTGAAGCCTCTCCAGGGTGAGGAGTTAAAATCAGTTTTTTTGGTAAATTACTTGAGAGCTTAAGTGTAGTTAGAAGATTAAGAGCATCTGCATCCATAATAACTGAAATATCTCTTTTTTCAGCTTCCCAAAAAACTCTCTGGACCATTTGCTCAGACCAAGCTGATTGACCTAGACCTGGGCCTATTGCAATTACATTTGGTTTAACCAGGTGTTCTTCTAAATCTTGTCCTGAATCAACTCCTTTCACCATTACTTCAGGACAAGATACTAAGCTTGCAACAACATGTTCTGGTCTTGTCACAAGGCTAGTTAAACCCGCCCCTGAATAAACTGCTGCTCTGGATGAAAGTAAGCTAGCTCCACCCATGCCTCTATCTCCTCCTATAACAAGAACATGTCCAAAATTTCCTTTATGAGCGTCTTGTTCTCTATAAACAACTCTACTTATTGAATCTTCGTAATCAATAACATTACTTTTAGAAGCAACTTTGGCAAATATTCTTTTTGGTATTTCTAAATCTGAATAAATTACTTCTCCAGAAGCTTTTTTCCCAATCGAGGTAAAACACCCTTTTTTTTGAGCAACGAAAGTAGCTGTTATATCTGCATAGACACAAATATCATCTACATTTCCAGTATCTGGATTAACTCCTGATGGTATATCGAGAGATAGTACGGGTAATTTAACTCCAAGTTTATTTAAAGCTAATATTGAATCCTTTATATTCTTTCTTAAATTACCTTTAAGGCCTGTTCCAATTAATGCATCTACTATGACCGCCTTGTCGGATACTTTTAACTTTTCAATAGATTTATTAGAAACAGTTTTAACTTTAGATTCTTTCATCTCTGCAAATGCCTTTTTTGATACTCCCTTCAGCTCATTTGGGGTATTGCTCATGACTACTGTTACTTCGAGACCAAATTCTTTTGCAAAACTTCCTAGAAGAAAACCATCTCCAGAGTTTTTGCCTTTAGAACAGAAGATAATTAATTCTTCTACTGGGTTAAACTCCCTCAAAATTACATCTAATGAAAACTCAGCAGCCGTTTGCATGAGTGAATACCCTGAAATCTCCTTTTCTTTGATGGCAAGGTTATCTATTTTTCTTGTTTCACTAGCGCTATATAGTTTCATTTCAACTTAAGAGTTTATATTTGAAAATTATATCTCTAGGATAGACTCTCTACTAATTTAATAATGAATTATTTGAATATAAAAAAAATTGATATTGATTTAGCCCATCAGATAAAACAATGGGCTAAAGACTTTGGCTTTAGTTCAGTTGGAATAACGGATATCAATCTTTCTGATGATCAGAGATATTTAGATAGATGGTTAGAAAATGGCTATCAAGGCGAGATGAGCTATCTAAAGCGAAATAATTCAAAGAGAGAATTTCCAGATCAATTGTTTGAAGGTACAAAGAGAATTATCTCTGTAACGATGAATTATCTTCCTGAAGACTACAATGGAAAGGAATTGCTTGAAAATACAGATAAAGCTTTTATATCAGGATATGCAAGAGGTCGCGATTATCATAAATTAATGCGATCTAGGCTTAAGAGGCTAGCAAAAAAAATTCAAGAACATTCTCCTAATTCCAATAGAGTATTTGTAGATAGCGCACCAGTGTTAGAAAAGGCAATTGCACAAAAGGCTGGTTTAGGTTGGATCGGTAAGAATACACTTCTCTTGAATAAAACTTCTGGTTCTTACTTTTTTCTTGGTGAAATTTATACAGATTTAGAACTGCCTATAGACAATCCAAATTTAAAAAGTCATTGCGGCACTTGTACATCTTGCTTGGATGTGTGCCCCACTAAAGCTTTTGTGGGTCCAAGCGAATTGGATGCTAGAAAGTGTATTTCTTACTTAACTATCGAATATAAAGGTGCAATACCCCATGAACTTAGAAAAAAGATGGGTAATAGAATATTTGGTTGTGATGACTGCCAGATTTTTTGTCCTTGGAATAAATTTACTCATTACACAGATGAGAAAGACTTCTTACCAAGACATAAACTAGACGACACAGACTTATGTGAGTTATTTCAGTGGACTGAAGAAGACTTTTTAGACAAGACAGAAGGTTCGCCAATACGAAGGGCTGGTTATGAATCTTGGTTGCGCAATATTGCTATTGCTTTGGGCAATGCTAGTTTTTCAAAAAGAATTATAGAAGTATTAAGTATCAGAAAAGACTTTCCTTCAGTGATTGTCAGAGAGCATGTAAACTGGGCCATAGACGAACAGAAAAGGAAATCGTATGAGTGATATAGAAATAAGACTTGAACCTCAAGATGAGTTTAACCACCAACCCGATGAAGCTTCGAATTATAACGAAAGCATGTACTTCAATGTTTTTGATCATAATAAAAAAATGGGTGGTTGGTTTAGGCTAGGGAATAGACCTAATGAAGGTTATGCAGAGATGACATGTTGTATTTACCTCCCAGATGGAAGAATTGGTTTTATGTTTGGAAGACCACAGATAAGTACAAACGATGTCTTTGATGCAGGTGGTATGAAGTTTGAAGTTATTGAACCCTTTAAATCTTTAAAAGTTCAATACAAAGGGAAGATATTATTGCTTGATAATCCTAAGGACATGCTAAATCCCAGCAAAGCCTTTAAAGAAAATCCTAGAGTGGAATGTGAAGCTGATATCAACATAAGCGGTATATCCCCAATGTTTGGTGGACAAGCAGTTCGTAAAGATGGCAAAGCCTTAGAAAGAGATCCTGAAAAGAGTTTTTCTAAAGCCCATTATGAACAACATACTGCCGGTAAAGGTACTATTAAGATTGATGGTGAGGAATGGACGGTAGATGGTTTGGGCTTGCGAGATAAAAGCTGGGGCCCACGATATTGGCAAGCAATAGAATGGTACAGATGGTTAACGATAAA
>CAYVAL010000075.1:0-4878 GCA_964449395.1 uncultured Gammaproteobacteria bacterium
GAAAAACCTTCCATTACAGAAACACCTGCTGGAGATCCTATAGACCTTTTATCACAAGACTTCATACCGGCTGATGGAATAATGCTTATTGCAGCGCACGAATCAAGACATAGGACATTTACGGAATGGATAGATGGTTCAGTTAAAGATGAGTCAAATCCAGAAGAAAGAGATATAGAATTGGACATCTATAGCAAAACTAATCCTAACCAACCTCAATATACAGATGATTTCATAAAAACTTACCGTGCTGCGCAGATAGAACGAAATCGCAAAATCACTTCTTGGGTTCAGCAAAAGCTAGAAGACTATAAAAAGAAAGGTGAAGTTAATAGAGAGTTTGGATTTGTAGTTCATAGAACTATGGCTGATCCTAAATGGTTAGATCCGTCCATTGATCCCAATGGAAGAAAACCGAATTGGTGTTTCTTAGGAGAGCCTGAAATAGTTAATAACAGTCCTATAGGCCTCGGAAGGTTTTGTTCTCTGCGTAGCTGGTTATCTCAATGGAGTTACGACTTAGCTCAAGGTGATGGGATTAAGTGTGCGAAAGATATAACTGTACCAAGCTTAGTTATAGGCAATACAGATGACGATGGAATTACACCATCACATACAAAAAATCTCTTTGATTCTATAAATCACAAAAACAAAACTTTAAAGTGGATAGAGGGAGCAAATCATTATTATTTTGGGCAGCCTGAAAAATCTAATGAATCAGCACAAACATGCCGAGATTGGCTAGAAACACAGCAGCTAGTATAGTGAATTTTGTCCATATAAATGAAGTGGGGCCAAGAGATGGTATTCAAAATACACACGCAGTTTTGTCTGTATCTGAAAGATTTGAGCTTATAAGGTCTTTAGAAAAATCAGGAATTCAGTCTATTGAAATAGGTAGTTTCGTTAGCCCTAAAGCAGTGCCTTCAATGGCTGGTACAGATGAATTATTTAAACGATTATCTAATAAAACCAATTATTCAGTTTTAGTACCCAACTTTAAAGGATTTACACTAGCCCAAGAAAACAAAGTAGAAGAAATATGCCTAGTACTATGCGTAACTAATTCAATGAATAAAAAGAATATAAACAAGACAGTAGAAGAAAGTACTAAAGAATTTGCAGAAATAATAAAAAAATCAAAAAAGAATGACATCAGAACCAAATGTTATATTTCAGTGGCCTTTTACTGTCCATACGAAGGAAAAGTAGACAATGGATATGTTGCAGATTTAACAAATAGAGTTATAAGTTATGGAGTAGATGAAATTGTAATTGCAGACACTATTGGTCAAGCGAACCCGCTAGAAGTAAGAGAGTTGTTTAAAAAACTCACTAAAAGTAATGACACAGGTCTATTTTCTGCACATTTTCATGACACAAAAGCATTAGGGCTTTCAAATGTGTTTGCTAGTTTGGAAGAAGGAATAAGTAAGTTTGACTCTTGTATCGGAGGTTTAGGCGGTTGTCCATTTGCTCCTGGCTCAACTGGAAATCTTGCTACGGAAGATCTCGTAGGAATGATGGAAATGATGAACATTGATACCGGAATTGATATTGATAGTTTATTACAGTCCAGAGAGCTTGCTTCTAAGATGACTTCATTAAAACTTGCAGGAAGAATGTACTAAAAAAAGTCCTTTAATCATCAATAAAAACAATTAGATAATCACTATTCTTCATTTATTTTAGTAGATAGGCTAAGTATCCATAACCTACATCTAGATGCACTTTATATCTATAGACCCTATATGGAGTTATTATATATTCGTATAATATATATTATGTTAAATTAAATAGTTATCAACAATTCTATACATAGGTTAGATAATTAAGATTGATAAGGCTTGTTATGCTCTACCCTAAAGGTATAAGGTTTAAGAACATCATATTCTTTAGATTTGACGGTAGAAACAAACTTAAAGGAAACGTCTATATAGTTTTCGGTAACATTCAAGCTAACATATCCTTTATTTTTTGCGTGCATCCATAAGAGATCTTTATTTTCAGCAACAAATGCCTTTTCAACAGTTTCAGTAAGTTCACCAAGGGCATCCCCCAAGCTTGGTGAAGAAATAGCTGGTGCACCTATTTCTATACCCATAAATAGTTTATTTTCGTTATAAAGATTCGAAAACCAGGCATTGTGAGAATCACCAGCCAGAATAACATTGGATTGAGACTCGCTTATTACTTTGTAAAACTTTTCTCTTTCAACTGGATATCCATCCCATTGATCTGTATTTGTTGGCAGTTTTGAACCTGCCAATTGCTTGGATAAATATGATCTTGAGCTATTTAGTTTTTCGGATTTAAAAATTTCTGGAAGATACTTAGGGCCTATCAGCAGTTGCTGTCCAAATATGGACCATTTATATTTCTTTTCTATTCTTTTGCTGACCCAGCTTAACTGCTTTTCTCCTAATAAGTTTCTTGGTTTTAGTAAATCTTTTTTATAACTTTCCTTATCTAAAACTTTATCATTGATATACGATTCTATTTTTAATTGTTTATCTCTTCCATACAGTCTTGTATCAAGCATTACTAAGTTTATTAAATTACCTATAGAGAATTTTCTCCATATTCTTTCTCTTTCTTTATTCTCCCTAATCGGCATCCACTCATAATATGCTTTTATCGCATTATTTTTTCTATCTTCAAATAACCCTTCACCTTTATTATGATTTTGTGCACCTTTTCTCCAAGTATCATTGGTTATTTCGTGGTCGTCCCAAACCACTATCATTGGTTTAGATTGATGCAGTAGTTGAAGATCTTTGTCACTTCTATAAGTAGCATATCTTTGACGATAATCATCCAGTGACACTATTTCATTTGATGGGTTGACCACCCTACCCATTTTTTTTGCATCTGAAGATGCATAACCTTTGCTGCTATATTCATAAAGATAGTCTCCTAAATGAAGAACCAAATCTACTTCATTATCATTAGCCATTTCTTTATAAGCATTAAAATAGCCAGCCGGATAATTTGAACAACTACAAAATGCTATATTAAAATTCTCAGGATTTTGAACCGGTAAAGTTGATGTCGTGCCAGTCTCTGATAGCATTTGATTTGATTTAAATCGGTAATAAATTTTCTTTGCATTAAATTCAAGTGGTATTTTCGCATCTACTTTAACGGTATAGTCATCTATGGGTCTTGCCTTAGAAAAACCATTGGCTATTATTGTTTTAAATGAAGTGTCATCTGATACCTCCCAGCTTACAGATTGCTCAAAAGGGTCTTCAGAAGATATTTTTGTCCAGAGAATAACGTGTGTATGAGTTGGATCCCCGCTAGCAACACCATAATCAAAAGAGACGTTTCCCTTTTTATTAAATGCCAGAATTTTAAAAGATAATGATGAGAGAAAAAAAAGTAAACTTTTAATAAAAAATCTTCTATTCATAAGTAGAAATTACCATAGATTAAGCCTTTTTATCTTTATTTTTTTAATATTTAAAGTAAAAAAAAGGGCCTTGATAAAAGCCCTTTTTAAAAGCAAATAATCTTAGTTATTGGCCTGAAAAACTAAATTACTTGTAGTTTCCGCTGCTAAGCTGACACTAGAAAACCCAGCTTCAGAAAGTAATCCCATGAGTTTTTTGGGTCCTGCCTGGGGTCCTAAACCTAACCCTACTGGCTGAGCTTTAGATGCTGGAACACATATTAAAGTTCCAAAACCATAAAACATAGCTGCACTTGGATTATTATCAATATTATTTTTTAGACCGTCTAAAGCCATAGGTTCAACAACCATAAAAGTTCCATCATCGGCTAACGTATCTTTTATTGCTTTGGCTATTCCAACAGGATCTCCCATGTCATGCCAAGCATCAAAAATACAAGCTAAGTCGTATGACTCTTTTGGTATGGTTGCGGCGTCAGATACAAAAAATTCTAAATTAGATAATCCCTTCTCAGAAGCTCTTTTTTTGGCCTCTTCTATTGAAGGTTCATGAAAATCGAACGCATGTATCGTTGAATTTGGATATTGTTCTGCCATTAACATAGAAGAAGTTCCAAGACCGCAACCAATATCAGCGACCTTAGCCCCTTTCTTGAGTTTAGCCTCAACTCCATCCATAGCAGGAATCCATTCATCTAATAGATGACCTGCATATGCCGGACGAAAAAATCTTTCGGTTCCACAAAAGCAACATTCATGATGTTCACCCCAGGGTCTTCCGCGACCAGTTTTGAAAACCTCTATCGCAACATCTTCTTTTACAAATTGCCCTACTACACCCTGCACTAGACCTTGTATGCAAGTAGGTTCATTTTCTCTAGCAAACACTGCTGCCTGTTCCGGACTTAAACTAAACTGATTTGTATCATCATGATAAGTTACATAACCTCTTCCTGCATTTGAAGAAAGCCACTCTAATAAATATCGCTCATCTACATTAGACTCTTTAGCAATTTCTTCTGCCGTAGCCGGACCCAACTTATCCATAGCCCTGTAAGCACCGGTTTGGTCTCCCAGATAAGACATCATAATTGCCATAGAACCTGCGACATCATTAAATACATTTCCAAATAACTCCATTAGTTTGTCGTGATTTACTTCTACTGTTGAACTCATTCACTTACTCCTTTTATAAAAAATTAAATATAACAGAAAGAATTGAATTATCGTTAGCAAAAACAGTAACTTGCTAAATAGAGCCTGATAAGGGCTCCAAAGTATGTAGTACAATTACATCATGAAACCATTAGATGGAATTAAAGTTATCGACTTGACACATATGTTAGCTGGACCTTATGCAGGCATGGTTATAGCTGACCTGGGAGCTGAGGTGGTAAAAGTGGAACCTTTAAATACAGGAGAAATGACTCGCGGTTTACTTAAATCGGATCCGGATTATTCTT
>CAYVAL010000076.1:0-4827 GCA_964449395.1 uncultured Gammaproteobacteria bacterium
TTTAAATGAATTAGGCAGACCTTTTGAAGTTAAGGTTGCCAGGGCTTGAGCCTCCCAAGCGTTTAAAAGCTTTCTTGGATTTTTAAAATTTTCTTCACTCATGACTATTTTGCTACTTCCTTCCAAACAAAGAAGCGAGTTGCAATCACAAAGGAAATAAGTACCCAAATTAATACGCCTATGGTTGAGGTGCTAAACGCCATAAAGCTAACTCCATCATTTGCTATCTCTCTGAGAGAAGAAACTACCGAACTTAAAGGAAGTGAATAGACTATCGGCTGGACAATTTCTGGCATTGAACTAATCGGAAAAAAGACTCCTGAGAGAATAACTTGAGGAAAAGTAACTAAGCCTACTATGGGCCTTATACCTTCTTGCGTTTTAGCCAAGCTGCCGAGGGCAAATCCAATGCAAAGAAAAATAAATGTTCCTAAGATCACTGTTAAATAGAATGAGAGATAGCTTCCAATGATTGTTATATCAAGCAAGAACAACGCTATGGACAAAACAACAGACAATTGAACCAGAACAATAAGCATTCTCGCTAAGACAATAGAAGTAATAAAATCTTTCGGTTTGATGGGAGTAACAAAAAGTCTCTTTAATATCCCTCTTCTTCTGTACTCAACTATATTAAAACCCGAACCTGCAATACTTAAATTCATAATCATAAAGGCCAATAATCCAGGTAATAAAAAATCTATATACCTTTGAGGTCTTGCCTTTACATCCTTTAGTTGTAAATCAAATAGAGGTTCTATATTTCGAATTTTTCTCTCTACGGATAAAAGTGAAGTTTCTATAGCGCGCTGGATAACATTTACTTGTCTTGTTTGGGAAGCATCTACATAAAACTCTAAAGCTCCTAAATTATCTATATCCTTAAAATTTTTAGGTATCAAAATAAGTCCTCTTATGTCACCTTCTATCAATGACGATTGCAAAGACTCAAAATCTCCCTCAATCAAATTGAAAATCTCTTCCTGCTCTAGATTGACAATAAACTCTTCGGAAAATGGAGACTGCGACTCATCCGTAACACCAATAATAAAAGGGTCATTGCTCGTTCCTGAAAAGGAGAAGGCTCCTATAAAAATTAGAGGAAAAAAAAGGCTAAATAGAATAGCTTGCCTATTCCTCAAGAATATTTTTAAAAAAACTCCTGCTAGATGGACCTGCAAAGCGGTAAACATTAGTCAAAAAGCTCCTTGCCAGTTAAGTACAGGAAGACATTTTCCAAATTACCTTTTTCATCATCACTGGAGTCGTATTTTTTTATTAAGTCGTTAGGCTTTCCCTCGGCAATGATCTTGCCTTTATTCATAATTGCAACGTTATGACATAGGGTTTCTGCCTCTTCCATATTATGAGTGGTTAACATGATGGTCATGCCAGATTGATTTAATTCTTTAATAAGAGCCCATAAATTATGCTTAGCTTGAGGATCAAGTCCGGTGGTAGGTTCATCTAAAAATAACACTTTTGGCTCATTAACTAATGCACAAGCTATAGAGAATCTTTGTTTTTGACCACCTGAAAGCTCTTCAGGTTTCGCATGAATCTTTTCAACTAGGTCTACTTTTTCTAATAAAGCTTCTGCATTAATTTCATTGCCGTAAAGCTTACCGAATAATTTCAGCAGTTCCTCCAATGATAATGAATCAAAATACTCATTGGATTGCAGCTGAACTCCTATTATTTGTTTCACTGCGTAAGGATCAGATGACACATCTATCCCATCTACTATTACACAGCCCCCGTCAATGTCCGTTAAACCTTCTATCATTTCCAAGGTTGTGGTTTTGCCGGCTCCATTAGGACCTAGGATTCCATAAATTTGTGTTTCATTTAGGTAAAAAGATATACCATCGACAGCATTGAAATTCTCTTTGGTTTCAGGGCTTACATAAGACTTTTGCAAGTCCTCTACTTTCAAGATATCCATTCTAGATTTCTTCTAAAGGCAAAGTTTGTAATCCTAAAGCTTCTCTGTAGGTATTGTGATAATGGTGCAGTGCCGGTTCATTTTTTCCAAAGGTCAAATAATCCAGATTTCCTGATCTAAGTCCCTTATGTGAAGAAGCAGCTACGGCATAGTCCTCATCCCTTATAACTGATGCAAATCCTTCATACTGATCTTCAAGAAGTTGCTTGGCATCTATTCCTGTTTTTTCAAGTTCTTTTAAGTGATCTAAGATATGAGGATAAAAATAAAATGAAATCTTTGAATAACTCTTGTGAGGTGAGTTTTCTGCTGGATACTCTTTTACTAAAAAGGCACCTTCCAAGGTAGGAATAAAAATAATATTTGGAAAAAGGTAATATACAGGCAAAGAACCTGCACAAATATCCCATTCAGACTCAGGTAAATCTCTAAGATTATCTATGGTTCTTTTACAAAGAATTAATCTTCCATTTCGTTTGAAACTATCAAACATCTGACAGTTTCCGTAAAAAGACTGAAATAATGAATCTTTATGGAGAACAGAAAAATGATATGTCTCACCAAAAGTATCGATTGCCAGCTTCCAGTTCATCTCTGTAGAGTAAATATCTTCATTCGAGAATATGAGATCTTCAAATTTCCATGAATTAAATTCCTCTATAAGCTCAGCTCCTAATAGATGCTCTAAATCAATTACTCCGTCCTGAGAAGGGTGAACCCAAAGAAAGCCAAATTTCTCTAATGTGGGCAATTCTTTAAGCCCGTAACAAGATTTTTCTATATTGCCAAATTGCTCGCTTTTAGGATAACCAATCAAATCGCCTTCATTGCTATATGTCCATCCATGGAAAGGGCATGTAAATTTAGATTTTTCACCTTTTTCGATATTTTCAACTATTACCCCTCTATGCGAACAAACATTCACATAAGCTTTAAATTCTCCATTACTATTTCTTGTTGCTAGGATCGGAACACCAAAATCTTCAGTTGTGATAAAAGTATCTGGTTTTGGAAGATCTCCTGACATTCCAATGATTTGAGGATGATCTAAAAAGAAAGTATCCCATTCTTTAGTAAATCTTTCTTCAGAAGTATAGGTATCAGCTGGTGTTTTAATTATGCCTCCAGCATTAATATTAGTCTTATTATCAAGATGATTTATTAAACCTTTTAGTAATCTTATTTGTTCTTGTTTAAGCACTTTTCTATTTTATCACTTATATTTTTAGGTCAAAACAGCTCTCAACTTTCTATTTTTATATAATGTATCTAACTTGCAATCTCAAACATACATAAAAAACTCAAAGAAATCTCAACTTAAATAAATTTCAACTTATATGGATAAAAATATATTTATCATTCTCGGCAATCAATTATTCGATCCAAAATTACTTAAAAGTAAAGGTTGTAGAGAGGTATTTATGTCTGAAGATTTTGGTCTATGCACTTTTGTAAGACACCATAAATTAAAACTATATTTATTTTTGACTGCGATGAGAGAATATAAGGATGAATTAGAGAAGCACGATATTAAGGTGCACTACTATGATCTCGAGGAACGTCAAAAAGATGAATCTTATACAGACTTTTTAAAAGGGTTCTTGAAAAGCCATAAAATAAAAACATTAAATTTTTTTGAAATTGAAGATAGTGAATTTGAAAAAGAGTTTATTGCACTGAAACAAGATAAATTTGAACTTGTAGAACATACAAGTCCAATGTTTCTTTTCACCAGAGAGGAATTTAAAGAATTTCAGGGTGATAAAAAAACTTTTAGGATGGCTAACTTCTATCAATATGGAAGAAAAAAGCTAAATATTCTTGTTGATAATAAAAATAAGCCTATAGGAGATAAATGGTCTTTTGATGAAGAGAATAGAAAGAAATTACCCAAAGACATTGAGATACCCTCTTTACCTAAATTTAAGGAGTCTAAACATCACTTAAAGGTTAAGACGTTGATAGATAAATATTTTGATGATCATCCAGGCCAGATAGAAGATATCTGGTTCCCTGTAAACAGAGATCAAGCTAAATTGAACTTGAAAGTCTTCTTAGAAGAGAGGATTGAAAGATTTGGAATTTATGAAGATGCAATGGCCTTAGAAAATAATTTCTTATTCCACAGTACGTTAAGTCCTGCACTTAATATCGGACTAATAAGTCCTGATGAAATTATAGAAGAAACCTTAAACGTCTTTAAAAATAACAATATACCTTTGAACTCAGCTGAAGGGTTTATAAGACAAATTATTGGATGGCGTGAATTTATAAGAGGAATCTATCAAGAGAAAAGTGAATATCAGAGAGATCAGAACTACTGGAAGCATACGAAAAAGATTACAAATAATTGGTACGAAGGGACTACTGGAATCCTACCTTTAGATGATTGTATAAAGACAACATTGAAGGATGGCTACCATCATCACATACCTCGATTAATGATAATAAGTAATTTAATGAATATGTGTGAGGTAAACCCTAAAGTCATTTATGACTGGTTCATGGAAATGTATATAGATTCATCTGATTGGGTCATGGTCCCAAATGTATATGGTATGGCAACTTATTCAGACGGGGGACTTATGTCTACAAAACCTTATACATGCGGATCAAACTATATATTAAAAATGAGCAATTATTCGCGCGGAGATTGGTGCGATGTCGTTGATGGACTGTATTGGAGGTTCACTGAGAAACATAGATCCTTTTATGAGAAAAATGCACGTTTAAATTTCTTAACCAGGACCCTTGATAGATTGAACCCTGATAGGAAAAAAATGATTTTTGAAAAAGCCGAATTATTTATTAAAGAAAATACAATCTAGTCTTTATCTAACTCTACTTAGAAGCAACCAAATATATCTTAAGGAAAGAAAACT
>CAYVAL010000077.1:0-4783 GCA_964449395.1 uncultured Gammaproteobacteria bacterium
ACTTATCTTTCTTTGAGTCTTCAATAAATCTTTTGTGTTGAGATAATAAAGAATGTGCGTGTTGAATCGGGTTTCTAAAGGGAATCAATATTTTTGAATGGGGAAAAATCTTGGATATAAGTTCTACTCTTTTTATGTTTTGATTATTTTTACTTAGATATCTTTTCTTTTGATACTTCTGATTTATAAGTTGAACATATTTTTTAAACTTTTCTTTTGTATCTTTATCATCTTCAGCAAAAGTCATCCAAAAGACTTCTTCAAATGCTTCAGGGGACTCAGTAGAAACTTTAATACCGTCACCGTGTGCTCTCTCCACTAAATCAATATCTTTTTTGTTGAAAGATAATTTTGACCAAAGATTGGGTGCAAGGACAAAAGGCATATCTTTATAAGAAAGTGATGCGAACTCATTGGATTCATATATTGCATTTAATAAGATAGTGGTTCCTGAACGTGCAAGACCTGAAACAAAAACATGATTATCATCTGTTTGAGTGGGTGAAATTGCAGAATCTTCAACATCAAATATCACCTCACGCATAAACTTTGAAGAGAGTGCAAATTGATGCAGTTTTTGTTGCAACCAAGAATAGTTGTTCATTTGATAAGTGATTTTCTCAAGTAGACATACCCAAATGCAAAGACCATTGATTCTATTATTCCAATCAATGAAAAAGTGAATGCAAGAAAGTCATTGAAGAAATAATCTGCAATGAAAAATAAAGACATTACCAATAAAAGAATTAGTAATATTTGCAGTGAATACTTCATGATTTTCAATGCATATGCAGGAATTACCTTTTCCTTCCAATGGTCACTAATATTACTTTTCGGAATTACGTAAGTGACTCTCTTTGTCACTTTAAGAATTGAATTTAAGTGGGATAAAAAGTTTAACCCTATAAAAACTTCAACAGATAAAATGCAAACTAATGATAGGAGAAGGTGAATCATTAAGATTCATCGTTAGAATCTTTTAATGACATTTTCTTATCTTTTCTCTTCTTCAATGCACGTTTGATTGGATAGTATAAGACTCCCCATAGTCCTAGAAGAATTGCAGCAAAGAAACCAATAATAGCAGCAATAACTCCACCACCCATGCCTGGACCGATATACGCATAGCAGGGAAGTGATATTGAGAAAAGAGATATAAATAAGAATAATTTATTCATTACAAGTTCCTTTGTTAGTTAAAAATTTGTTAACAGTTTGAATGTCTTCATTTGTGTATAGGATTCTTGACCAACCAACTGTATAGACTTTCTCATTACTCGCACGATTAACATGAGTCCACCTAAGAGAACCATCTGAATTGAAGTATAGTGTTCTTGCATAATCAGTTTCTTCGATAAATAAATCATTATTCTCAAGTAAATCACTTCTTCCTTGTGATATTGTTCTTACATCTTCCCTAACAAGAGATTTAGATAAATAAGAAGATATTGAATCTGTATCAAAGTTAAATATTAAAATCTGATTATTGCCATCTACGATATCTTTATTAGGATAATAATATTTTCTATTATTATTAAAAATAGATATTTGATGTTCACTAATGATATTAACATCGTGTTGATGAAAAATATTACTTTCATATTTCCATACTATCTCTTCAGTAGAGGGTCTCCAAAGAATTATCATGCTTTGATGACCTAATGATATAAAAACATCTCCTTTTTTCCAATATTTGCCATCAACATTTACTGGTTCAACATCATTAATATGAATAGGGTCTAGTTGAAATGTGTGAGAAGTTCCTATCATCGATAATCTAGACTCCATGCCATTTTCTATAAATATCCTAGAAACAGATTTCTCATACAAAATTTCTCCATCAGGAGATAATTTAACAATCGCATCATCATAGAAACCACCCTCTCCGACAATGTTTCTTCCAACTTTTTCAATTGGTAAACTTTGAGGATACATATGTGTTGAAGTCCATATATTTCTATCAATATCTGTTTCAACTGAATGATGAAAACCATCATGAGTATTTTGAAATACTAAATTAGAACATGCATCAATTTTTTTAAGTGGGGCATTTTGAGCAATAAAAATCAAGTTACCTTTCTTTGTAAGAACAGGATGATAAAGCAGGTGTCTGCTGTTATTTAAATCTCTCTGCATATACTTAAATTCATCAGTATCAGTCTGTTCAATCAAATCATTAAACGCATCAATATCAGGATTCCAAGTATGCAAAACTTCAAAACTTCTCAAATCAACAAGTTCAACTACTCCTTCCCTCAAGTCTCCGTCATATCTTGAGAGAAGAAGATAAGTTTCTTCAGAATTTGGAGTTCCGTTAAAACTATCTATATTAGGAAATCTATCTTCTATGGTTAAATCACCACTAGGACCCTGTAAAATACTTTTTATGTTTACTGGAATTTCTGCAAGAGTTAATGCAGTTTTGGATACCCATCCTGCTTTAATACTTCCAACCAACTCTTGTCTAACAAGAAAACCAAACCCAATAGCAAAGAGAATGCTAAAAAGTATTGTTAGATAAAGAATCCATATTTCAATTTTTTTGAACATAAAGCATTGTTTTTTTTAAAGCCCCGCCTGTAGACCTATTCAACCGTCACTGACTTAGCCAGGTTTCTTGGCTGGTCAATATCGGTGCCCTTGAGAATGGCTACATGGTAGGCAAGCAGCTGTAGGGGTATAGAGTAAATCAGCGGTGCAATAAGTTCAGGTATTTCGGGCAGCTCTATAAATTTAGTTATGGATTCATCGTTGTGATGAGCTTCGGAATGTCCAAAGACATAAAGCTTACCTCCTCTTGCTCGGACCTCTTCTAAGTTGGATTGAAGTTTTTCAAGTAAGTCGTCATTTGGCGCAACCGCGACCACTGGCATCTCAGAGTCCACAAGCGCAAGAGGGCCGTGTTTCAGTTCTCCTGCTGGATAAGCCTCCGCATGAATGTAAGAAATCTCTTTAAGCTTTAGTGCCCCTTCCATGGCAACAGGATAATGTATACCTCTGCCTAAAAATAAGGCATGTTCTTTTTGATCAAAGTCCTCGGCCATCTCGATAATCTGATCTTCCAGCTCCATAACGGCATCTAAAGATTCAGGTAATGCTCTGAGAGAATTATTGATGGCATTTTCTGCGACAGATGAAAGGCCATGATACCTACCAAGTATTAAAGTTAACATCAATAAACCAACGAGTTGGGTTGTGAATGCTTTTGTTGAAGCAACACCTATTTCTGGACCGGCTTTAGTTAAAAAAACTAAGTCCGATTCGCGTGCTAAGGAGCTAGAAGGTACGTTACATATCCCAAGACGGGCCAAGTATCCTGCATCCTTAGCTGCACTCAAACAAGCGAGTGTGTCTGCTGTCTCTCCTGACTGAGAAATTGTTATAAATAATGTATTGGGTGCCACAACTTTATTTCGATACCTAAACTCACTTGCCACCTCTACACTGCAAGGTAAACCGGCAAGGCCTTCAAGCCAATATTTCGCTACCGTACCGGCATGAAAGCTGGTTCCGCATGCTACGATTTGAACTGCTTGAACGTTTTTAAAAATCTCGGGTGCTTTGGGTCCAAAAATTTCTTCTTGAACACCCGAATCTGTTAATTGTCCATCCAATAAACCTTTTATTTTAGCTGGCTGTTCATTAATTTCCTTGAGCATGAAATGTCTGTATTCACCCTTGTCTACTGTTTCGCCTAAAGACTTTGCCACTACTACAGGTCTTTGAACCTCATCATCATTTACATTCCAATATCTAGTACCCGATGAAGTTATTTCAGCGAGATCGCCCTCTTCTAGGAATACAAAGTTCTCCGCAAAGTCAGCTAAAGCCAGTTGATCGGAAGCAATAAAATTTTCTCCGTGCCCCATACCAACAACCAGAGGGCTTCCTTTTCTCGCTGCAGCCAATAGGCCTGGTTCGTTTTCACAAACAGCGCCTATTGCGTAAGCACCCCTTAGATCCTTAACGGCCATTTTTAGTGCCTCCATTAAGGACAGGTCATTTTCTGACATTTTTGCATGTATCAGATGCGCTATAACCTCTGTGTCAGTTTCCGATTCGAATGAATATCCAAGAGCCTTGAGGGTGGTTCTTATTTCTTGGTGATTTTCAATTATACCATTATGAATGACGAAGACTTTTTGATTTGAATGGTGTGGATGGGCATTAGCCTTGGTTGGTAAGCCATGGGTTGCCCATCTGGTATGTGCGATACCCGTATTGCCATTCACCGGGTTATTGTCTATCGAGCTTTGTAGCTCAGCAACCTTGCCCGTGCTCTTAAAGACCTGAATATTTTGGGCTTCATCAAAAATAGCCAATCCAGCTGAATCGTATCCTCTGTATTCTTGTCGCAAGAGCCCTATCAGTAATTTATCTACTGACGGTTTACTGGATGCTACACCTATAATTCCACACATAACTATTTCTTTTTATTTAAGTTTACCTGTTTTCCCCTTCCTACAGCTAATTTACCTTTGGGCACATCTTTTGTAATTACCGAGCCTGCACCCGTGTAAGAACCCTCTCCTAGTGTTAGAGGAGCAACTAGGGAACTATTCGACCCTATGAAAGTTCCATCTTTTATTATGGTTTTATATTTATTTTTACCATCGTAGTTACAAGTAATGGTTCCTGCACCTATGTTAACTTTAGATTCCAGGCGCGCGTCTCCTAGATAGGTCAGATGTTTTGCCTTAGAGCTCTTTCCTACTTTACTTCTATTAGCTTCAACAAAATTGCCGAGCTCTGCACCTTCATCTAACTCCGTCCCGCCCCTGAT